>NZ_CP150248.1:1397500-1697500 GCF_037975285.1 Ornithinibacillus sp. FSL M8-0202 | reverse complement strand
TCCGCTCCTTCGGGTTCGGCAGTTCGAATCTGCCCCCCTCCACCATTTACATTATTGGGCTATAGCCAAGCGGTAAGGCAACGGGTTTTGGTCCCGTGATTCCCAGGTTCGAATCCTGGTAGCCCAGCTTTTTTTATTTTCTGGGACTTTTTTATTTATGGAACACAAAGAAGCCGCCGATTATATAAAAACGCTCAGACTAACTTAGAACCACTTGATAACATGAGCCATTAGCTCAGTCGGTAGAGCAACGAGCAAAACACCCACTGAATAAGCTACGAGTAACCCCGAAGCATACACATCTAGAATAAGCTAGAAGATGCAGGGGTCGACTTGAAGGACGCTCAAACTAACTTAGAACCACTTGATAACATGAGCCATTAGCTCAGTCGGTAGAGCAACGAGCAATACTCCCGCCGAAATAGCTACGAGTAACCCCGAAGCACAAACATCTTGAATAAGCTAGAAGATGCAGGGGTCGACTTGAAGGACGCTCAAACTAACTTAGAACCACTTGATAACATGAGCCATTAGCTCAGTCGGTAGAGCAACGAGCAAAACACCCACCGAATCAGCTACGAGTAACCCCGAAGCATAAACATCTTGAATAAGCTGGAAGATGCAGGGGTCGACTTGAAGAACGCTCAGACTAACTTAGAACCACTTAATAAAGTGAGCCATTAGCTCAGTCGGTAGAGCATCTGACTTTTAATCAGAGGGTCGAAGGTTCGAATCCTTCATGGCTCATCATATAAATACGTGAAATCATGCAAGGTTACGATTCTTTCGTAACCTTTTTTTTATTTGCATTTTATACTGTTTTTTAACATAATAGATAGAGTAATTCTTTATATAAAATAAAGAATGAAACAAGTTCTTACTAAATAAATAGATACTATTAAAGGATGGTTGGTATGAGATCTTCTAGGATTCCTGGATTTTATAAAAGAACAGTTGAAGAACGAAGAGAGCTGTTGCAGGAGGCACTTGAGCTATCTGAAGATGACTTAAGCGTCTTAACATCACAGGAGGCATTACCAATCGATACTGCAGATAAAATGATTGAGAATGTTATAGGAACATTCCCACTTCCGTTAGGATTAGGATTGAACTTCTTAATTAACGGGAAAGACTATATAATACCAATGGTTGTTGAGGAACCATCAATTGTCGCTTCTGCAAGTCACATTGCTAAAATTGTAAGAGATGCAGGTGGTTTTAAAACAGAAGCTTCAGATAGAGTCATGATTGGACAAATCCAAGTAGTTGGTTGTCCAGATTTCGATGCTGCAAAGAATGTATTGTTAGAAGCTAAAAATGAATTAATAGAGGCAGCTAATGCTGCTTATCCTAGTATTGTAGCCAGAGGTGGGGGAGCAAGGGATTTAGATGTACGTATTCTAAATGATTCACCTGGTTCCAGCTACGGAACAATGCTTGTATTACATTTATATATTGATACATGTGACGCAATGGGTGCCAATATTATAAACACTATGGTTGAATCGTTGGCTCCGACAGTCGAAGAGCTTACGGCAGGTAAAGTATACCTACGTATTTTATCTAATCTTGCTGATCGCTGTGTCGCAAAGGCTACATGTGTTATCCCCCCTAAATTATTAACTACAGGCGAATACTCTGGTGAAGAAGTGCGCGATGGTGTAGTGCATGCATTTGAATTCGCAGACTCTGACCCATACCGGGCAGTAACACATAATAAAGGGATTATGAATGGCATTGATCCAGTTGTCATTGCGACTGGTAATGATTGGCGTGCGGTTGAAGCGGGAGCTCATGCCTATGCATCACGTTTTGGAAGTTATCGTTCCATGACGAAATGGTCAGTTGATCAGGAGGGTAATTTGGTAGGAGAATTAGAATTACCAATGTCTATTGGCACAGTAGGTGGAGCGATTCGTGTACATCCGATTTCACAATTAGCGCATAAAATGTTAAATATAGAATCTGCTTCCGAGCTTGCACAAATTATTGTTGCAGTAGGTTTAGCACAAAATCTCGGTGCTTTAAAAGCTCTAGTAACAGATGGAATTCAAAAAGGTCATATGGCCCTGCATTCTCGATCTGTTGCGATAGCTGCTGGCGCTACTGGGGAGATGATTGATATTATAGCTGAACAATTAGTTAAGTTAAAGGAAATCCGTGTAGGTAAAGCTAAAGAATTGGTGGAACAATATTCAAAATGAGTACAGAAAAACTAACAATCACAAATAAATTAATAACAACAGAAAAAAGTGGAATTGGAATTGCGAATAGCAAACTAATCTTAATTGGTGAGCATGCAGTTGTACACGGACAACCAGCAATCGCGATACCTTTTCCGTTAGTAGGAGTAGAATCTGTAATTGAATATCATAAAGGGCCAATTAAGTTCGATAGTACCTTTTATAATGGGCCGATGGATTCTGCGCCACTTACATTAGAAGGAATTGTAAACAGCATTCATGAAACCTTAAAATATTTAGGACTTCCTAAAGAGGACCTAGTCATTAAAATAAAATCCTCTATACCACCTGGAAAAGGATTAGGATCTAGCGCATCGGTCGCAATCGCTATTATTCGATCGTTATTTTCTTATGCAAATGTGACGTATACAGAAAGAGAGTTGTTACATTTTGCTAATATTGCAGAGAAGTTTGCTCATGGTTCTCCGAGTGGGATTGATACATTAACGATAACCTCGGAATCACCGGTATGGTTCGAAAAAGAAAATCCGGTAAGCTATATAAGTCCTGGAGAGGATTTTCATTTTATTGTAGCGGACTCAGGTCGTATTGGTGACACACGTTCAGCCGTGGAATCGGTTGCTCATCTTTTAAAGAAAGCTCCTAAGAAGATTCAGGCCAAAATTGAACGAATCGGGGAATTAACTCATTTAGCTAAACACGCATTAGAAAAGGCTGGTAAGAATTTATTAGGCCAAATGTTAAATGAGGCGCAAAAGGAATTAGTTGCGCTAGGTGTTAGTGATGAGGGACTAGATCGATTAATTAACTTTGCTCGTAAAGAGGGCGCGCTAGGTGCTAAATTAACTGGTGCTGGCAATGGTGGCTGTGTGATTGCGCTTGCCAAGAATGAGTTACATTCAAGGCAACTAGCAGAGAAGCTAAAAGAATTTGGTGCGCAAGCTGTTTGGCCATTTGTCTTAAGAAAACAAGATTAATAAGAAATGGCTTTGAAAAGGGGAACAGTCATGAAAGCAACTGCAAAGGCGCATACCAATATTGCATTAATTAAATATTGGGGAAAGCGTGATGAAGCATTAATTTTACCTACTAATAATAGTTTATCTGTAACGTTAGACGGATTTTATACGACAACAACAGTTTCGTTTAAGCCTGAACTAACAAAGGATACCTTTACCTTAAATGATGAGATGGTAGTAGGTGAGCAATACAACCGAGTTACGAACTTTCTTAATAAAGTTCGAGATATAGCTGGAAAGCAACTATATGCAGAAGTAAAATCGATAAATGCAGTTCCCACTGCAGCGGGTTTTGCTTCTTCTGCATCAGGCTTTGCTGCACTTGCAGCTGCTGCGACAAAAGCAATTGGGTTGAGCCTGACTGAATCGGAACTATCTCGTTTAACCCGCCAAGGCTCTGGTTCTGCATGTCGTTCTATCTTTGGTGGATTTGCCGAATGGCAAAAAGGGGAGATGGAAGACGGCTCTGATTCCTTTGCTGTACCAGTAGCTCCAAAAGATCATTGGGACATTAGAATTGCTGCGGTGGTTCTCGATGCAAAAATGAAAAAAGTATCCAGCAGGTCAGGGATGAAGCGGACGGTTGAAACTTCACCCTTTTTTAAAGGATGGGTTGAAAGTATTCCATCTGATTTAGAAGCAATAAAACAAGGAATTCTGGAGAGAGACTTTCAAAGGGTTGGAGAAATTGCGGAGGCGAACTGCCTGAAAATGCATGCTACAACACTTGGAGCCAATCCTCCCTTCACATACTGGTTAGACACGACGATGTCTGTTATGCAAACTGTACAGGAATTACGAAGTACCGGAGTTCCAGCATACTTTACCATCGATGCGGGACCTAATGTAAAAGTGTTATACCTACCACAGGATGAGGAGAAGGTGCTCGAAACGCTTCGCAATATTTCAGGTGTTACAGATGTAAAATTAAGTCGAGTCGGGCAAGGAATAACGTATTTAGAGGATGAGGAGCTTGTCTAATTCAACCATAACGATTCAAGTCCCTGGAAAATTAATGATTGCTGGAGAGTTTGCGGTGCTTGAGCCTTATCACAAGCTAATTGCGATGGCTGTTAATCGCTTTGTATATGTCGATATACAACCTAGTGAAAGGAATCAACTAACACTAGAGAAATTCCAACTAACTAACCTGAATTGGGTATATACTGATGACCAGGTAAACATTGAATCTGAGGATAAACATGTTGATTTTGTCCAAGAGGCAATGACGATCGCCTGTAAGTATTTAGCAGAGAGTGGAACTACTATCGAGAATTTTTCGCTTCGGGTTAAGAGCGAATTAGATGATAAAAGCACAGGGAAAAAATTCGGTCTTGGTTCTAGTGCTGCTGTAGTAGTTGGGGTCATAACAGCTATCTTGCAGTATCATATGAAAAAAACACCAGATCCATTACTGATATTTAAACTTGCTGCATTATCGCATATTGCAGCACAAGGTAATGGCTCTGGAGCGGATGTAGCTGCTAGTGCATATGGCGGAATTATTCAGTATTCCTCCTTCCAGGCAGGTTGGTTAAGAGAGAAATACGAAGAATCGGATACTTTATTAGAACTACTAGAAATGGATTGGAAATATTTATCCATTAAACCGGTAACGTTACCGGAACATATCCATCTCCGTGTTGGTTGGACTGGTAGTCCAGCATCAACAGGAAATTTAGTAAATCAAATATTGCATTTGAAAGAACGTAATTTTAATAAATATCAGGAGTTTTTACGAGATAGTGAGGAAGCAGTTGAACACTTCCTAAAAGGAGTTCAAACGGAGAACCTTCCACAACTATTGCAAGGTATCAAACAAAACAGAGCTGCATTAGTAACGGTTGGAAAAGAGGCGCAAACAGAACTAGAAACATCTATGATAACACAATTATGTAATCTAGCTGAAGAACTAGGAGGAGCTGCAAAGCAATCCGGAGCCGGAGGCGGTGACTGTGGAATTGCTTTTATGCCATCTATAGAGAGCGCTAATCACTTAACCCATGTTTGGGAAGAAGCAGGAATTATTCCGTTAGAAATTCAACCGTATTTTAATGGAGCTACCCCTATAGAGAAGGCATCGCCCTAATATGGCGATGCTTTCTTTCGTGGATGGAGCATGAATAAATATTCGAAAAATTGTCGAGTTGAGTCGTTTTTATAAACTAAGGTAAAATAATATTATATGGAGGTGGCTTTTTATTATGAAAAATAAAATATCTTTAATCGGTGTCCCAATGGATTTAGGACAAAGTCGTCGCGGAGTCGATATGGGACCAAGTGCACTTCGTTATGCTGGCGCAATTGAGCGCATACAAGATTTAAACTATGATATTCACGATTTAGGGGATATACCGATAAATCGTCCAGATAAATATGAGGATGGAACGAAACTTAAAAATTTAGAGCAAGTCATAGAAGCAAATGAAACATTAGCGGAAATGGTGGATGCAGAAATAACTAAAGGTAGGTTCCCTCTTGTGTTAGGAGGAGACCATAGTATAGCTATTGGAAGCTTGGCTGGAATCTCCAAGCATTATGAGAATTTAGGGGTAATTTGGTATGATGCTCACGGGGATTTGAATACGAGTGAAACATCTCCATCTGGAAATATTCACGGTATGCCACTTGCTGTCAGCCTAGGGCTTGGCCACGAAAGACTTACCAACCTATATCAATACGCTCCTAAGGTGAAGCCGGAAAATATCGTAATAATTGGTGCAAGATCATTAGACCCTGGAGAAAGAGAATTAATCCGTGAAATGGGTATTAAAGTATATACCATGCATGAAATCGATCGAATGGGAATGTCACGAGTAATGGATGAGGCAATAGAATATTTGAAAGATCGTACCGATGGTGTTCATCTAAGCTTGGATCTTGATGGATTAGATCCGACGGAAGCACCAGGTGTTGGAACTCCTGTGTTAGGTGGTATGACCTATCGCGAAAGCCATTTAGCAATGGAAATGCTTGCTGAATCGGATTTGATTACTTCTTTAGAGGTAGTGGAGGTAAATCCAATAATTGATGAAAAAAATAAAACAGCTACATTAGCTGTTGGATTAATGGGATCATTATTTGGTGAAAAACTGAAATAATCTATTAACTAAAAAGGCATTAATTTAAATTAAATTAAATTGATGTCTTTTTCTTTATTAGATACATCACTTAATTGATACTGATTCAATAGATTATCCAATTTTTTACTCGTTTCTACGACTACTTCTGAGGTTAGTTTATATTTATTACTCAGTGTAATCATCTCTTTACGGCATTGCTCAATTTCTTGTAATAAAAGTTTATCCATGTTTTTTCCCCCTATTACTATACATTAAACTATATTACCCGAATAATTTACCGTTTTGCAATAGTAAATTAAGAAAAATCCATATTTTTTACCGATTATGCGTTATAATGGTATGGAAAAAGTTTACTAATGTTTATTTGTTCTTGCTATCCATGATTTAATGTGATGTGTGCAAGGATAAATAGATTGTACGCACACGATAAAAAAATGGATGAAAAGCGGAATTTTTTATAAAAAAAGTGAAACCTTTTTAGTTTTGATACGTAAGGTTTAATACCGCATCAGGCGGAGGTACATGGAATGGAATTGTTAATTAAAGATAAAATTAAACAGGTCAAAAAAGGGGATCAAGCTGCTTTTGAAGATGTTATCTTGTTTTATCAGGATAAGATTTATCAACATTGCTATCGAATGCTAGGAAACGCACATGAGGCAGAGGATATTGCTCAGGAAGCTTTTATTCGTGCATATATAAATATCCACTCCTATGATGAACGTAGAAAATTCTCAACATGGTTATACAGAATTGCAACAAACCTAACCATTGATCGTTTACGAAAACGAAAACCCGATTATTATCTTGATGCGGAAGTAAAAGGCACTGATGGGTTGGATATGTACTCGCAATTAGCTGCAGATGAAAAGCTTCCAGAGGATCAATTAGAGGGGCTCGAGCTTCAGAATTATATCCAAAAGCAAATTGCTGAGCTCCCAGCCAAGTATCGTAGTATAATAATGCTACGCTATTTAGAGGACTTCTCACTTCAAGAGATTAGTGAAATATTAGACATCCCGATTGGGACAGTAAAAACTAGAATTCATCGGGGGCGGGAAGCCTTACGTAAAAAGCTTCGTCATGTGTAAAAGGAGTGAATCCAGTTGGATTGTAATAAAGAAGCATTAGATTTAATGCATAAGCACTTAGATGGTGATATCACGAGGGAAGAAGAAGCCCAGCTAATCAATCATCTAGAGGGCTGTATGGCGTGTCAAAAGCATCTCCATGAATTAAAGAGAACCATTACATTAATTCAAAGTACTGATAAAATGAGCGCACCTGAGGGCTTTGCTAATAGGGTGATGCAGCAGCTACCTGTGGAGAAGAAACATGTGAGATACATGCGCTGGTTTAAGATGCATCCGGTATTAACCGCGGCAGCTATCTTTTTTATCTTTATGTTTACTGGATTAATATCCGCATGGGAGCAAGATTCACAGCTGATGGTTTCTAACCCGGAAAATCTTATCATTGAAGGACATATGGTTGTTGTGCCAGAGGGAGTCACAGTAGAAGGTGACTTAGTTGTTCAAAATGGTAATTTGAAAATTGATGGAACGGTGGATGGGAATGTCACCTTAATCAATGGTAAATTAGTCGAAGATAATGGACTAGATCAAAATGGTCTTATGGCTAATGCGGCAGGGGTTAATGGAGAATTAAAAGAAGTGAATCGCATTTTTGAATGGGTATGGTACCATATGCAAAATGTCTTTAAAGGTATATTTTCAATGGAATAGTAAAAACCTGGTTTGTAGAACCGGGTTTTTTTATTAGGTTCTTAGGGAAAAACAAAGGTATAGCTACTAGCCGAATTTTGGAAATTGAGACTAGCTAAATGACGTATCGCGATATAAAATATGGTATAATGGAAACGGTATTTTCGCAGAAACTGTACATATGGGCGTTAATATCAGTTGTTATCTGACTACACAAGAGATTCAGTTAATGAAGACGGGAAGAGAATTCGATGTATAAAAGGAAGTGTAGACATGCCTAATGGGGATTTTGGTATATTAGACCTACTAAGAATAGGCGTAGATATAGGTCTCGTCTGGTATGTTCTATATAAATTAATCATGTTAATACGAGGAACAAAGGCAATTCAATTATTAAAAGGTATTGTTGTTGTTTTTGTTGTTCGTTTGCTCAGTATGCTATTTGAATTACAAACATTAATGTGGGCAACTGACCAGATAATTTCTTGGGGTTTTATTGTGATTATTATTTTATTCCAACCAGAGCTTAGAAGAGCTCTAGAGCAAATTGGGAGAGGTAATCTTTTCTCTAGAAGTATGAAATCCGAAGAAGAAAAGTTTGAAAAAATGGTCACCGATATTGTTCATGCTTGTAATTATATGGCAAAACGCCGCATAGGAGCATTGATTACTATAGAACGCGAGACGGGTATCGGAGAATATGTTGAAACAGGGATACCGATTAATGGGAAATTAACGCATCAACTATTAACAAATATTTTTACACCGAATACTCCGCTTCATGATGGTGCAGTCATTATCAAGGATGATGAAATAGTTGCAGCGGCTTGTTACCTCCCATTATCTGAAAGTCCTTTTATTTCAAAGGAATTAGGTACCAGACATAGGGCTGCAATGGGGATTAGTGAAGTAACGGATGCGCTAACCATTGTTGTATCAGAAGAAACCGGTGGTATATCTGGTACGAAAAATGGAGAGCTTCGCAGAGAGTTAAGCCAAGATGGATTAAGAGATTTCTTGCTCGAAAATTTAACTCCTAGCCATCGTGCTTCCGAGAGAAAGGCTTGGAAGATAAGGGGGAAAAAGCGTGGATAATTGGTTCAGAAGCAAATGGTTTATCCGAGGTATTTCTTTAGGCTTCGCGATATTGTTGTACGTTTTTGTTTCGATTGAAGAGGCTGATACATCCAATGAAAGTATTATCCCCAATCTCTTCGGTGGATCATCACAAACAGAAACTTTAACAGGGGTTCCACTGGACATCCTGATAGATAGTGAACAATATGTTGTTAGTGGTGTTCCAGAAAGTGTAACCGTCTCATTAGAAGGTCCTGCCAGTGCGATAACTCCAATTGTGAGACAGCGTAACATAGAGCTTTTCGTTGACCTTAGAGATTTGACTGAGGGAGAGCATGAAGTAGAAATTGAATATGATAATGTGCCAAATCAATTATCTGTCTATATTGAACCGAAAACTATAACGGTATTTATCGAAAAACGAGCATCTAATGAATTTAATGTTAGTGTCGATTTTATTAATGAAGATAAACTCCCTGAAGGTTACCAGATAGGAGCATATGAATTAAACACGAACACAGTTAAGGTGACAAGCTCAAAGGAAATTATTGAACGAATCGCCATTGTCAAAGTGTATGTGGATGTTGCCGGCTTAACAGAATCGATTAACAATCGGGAAGTACCAGTCAATGTCTACGATAGCCAAGGAAATGAACTTGCCGTTAGAGTTGATCCGGCAACGGTTGTAATCTCTGCTGAAATTGATAATCCGAGTAAAAGTGTACCAGTAAGTGTCGCCACAACAGGAGAATTACAAGACGGTTATTCCATCGTATCGATGGAACCTAAAGTGGAAGAAGTAGAAGTGTTTGCAGTTTCTGATATATTAGATAATCTAGATGAAATCAAGACAGAACCAATTGATCTTTCTGAATTAACCAAATCAGGAACCATGAAGATTGGACTAGCTCTACCAGATCGTGTGCTACCCTCTGATGTAAATGAAATAGAGGTAGAGATACAATTAGAGCAAACCAAAACAATAGATGAGGTTCCGATTGAGGTGGACAATCTTGCAGATGGGTATAACCTTAGATTTATTGAGCCGAATGAATCGCAGCTAAGTATAACCGTAACAGGAAATGAACAAGATGTTAGAGACTTAAGTGCGGAAGACTTTCGAATAGCTATTGATGCAACTGGTCTAGAAGCGGGAAGAAATACCGTACCATTAGAAATAGAAGGTCCGGAAAATGTTACGGTGGATACAGATGTGGAAGAGGTCGTCATTGAAATAGAGGAAGAAGTTTAGTATAGAAGCGATTAATCTCGTATCGTACTTAAATAACGTCCAGGAAGTAAGGATGTAAAGGAGAGGTACAAAAAATGGGTAAATATTTTGGAACTGATGGTGTAAGAGGTGTTGCTAATAAGGAATTAACACCTGAACTAGCATTTAAATTAGGGAGATTTGGTGGTTATGTATTAACCAAGGAAACAACAAAACCAAGAGTTTTAATTGGCCGAGACACACGTATATCAGGAACCATGCTAGAGGGCGCTTTAGTCGCTGGATTATTATCGATTGGTGCAGAGGTAATGCGCTTAGGCGTCATCTCAACGCCAGGTGTTGCCTATTTAACGAAGGCAACGAGTGCTCAAGCAGGTATTATGATCTCTGCTTCACATAATCCAGTAGAGGATAATGGCATTAAATTCTTCGGGCCAGATGGATTTAAGCTATTAGATGAGCAAGAAGAGGAAATTGAGAAACTATTGGATGAAGAAGATACTCTACCACGTCCTGTTGGTGCAGATGTTGGTGTAGTTGCAGATTATTTTGAAGCGGGACATAAATATCTTTCTTTCTTAAAAGAATCCATTGATAATGATTTTGTAGGCTTACAAATTGCATTAGATTGTGCGCACGGTGCTACTTCTAGTTTAGCAACACATTTATTCGCAGATTTAGAAGCAGATATTTATACAATTGGTGCTTCTCCTGATGGATTAAATATTAATGCTGGTGTAGGTTCTACACATCCAGAGACTTTACAAGCATTTGTAAAGGAAAAGGGTGCGGATATTGGGCTAGCGTTTGATGGCGATGGTGACCGTTTAATTGCCGTTGATGAGAAAGGTAATATAGTTGACGGTGACCAGATTATGTTCATTTGTGGTAAATATATGAAGGAGAAAGGCTTCCTCCGCCATAATACCATTGTATCTACCGTGATGAGTAATATCGGCTTCTATAAAGCATTAGAAGAACATGGTATGAGCAGTGAGAAGACCGCTGTAGGAGACCGCTATGTGATGGAAGAAATGAGAAAAGGCGGATACAACCTTGGTGGTGAGCAATCTGGACATATTATTTTCCTAGATTATAGTACAACTGGGGATGGCTTATTATCAGCTATTCAACTCGTTAACGTCATGAAAGAAACGGGTAAACCATTATCTGAATTAGCAAGTGAAATGACTATTTACCCACAAGTATTGAAAAATGTAAGAGTAACCGATAAAGAAAAAGCATTGAACGATCCTACAATCAAACAAGAGATTGAAAAGGTTGAAGAAGCCTTAGGAAGTAATGGTCGAGTTCTGGTTAGACCATCTGGAACGGAACCACTAGTTCGTGTCATGGTGGAAGCACCAACAAAAGAAGAATGTGAAACATATACAGATCAAATCGCTCAAGTAATTGAAGATTTACTTGGTATTAAATAATAATGGAAAACTACTCTCTGATTGAGGGTAGTTTTTTTGCATGTAATAATAAATTCCGTCCGCGGGGAAAAAAGTGCATACCAATCAACTGTCAGATTGTTAGAAATGCGTTATACTATTCTTAGGAATTTAAATTTACAGTTTTTATATTGAGGGGGAGAAATATGATAAACTTTCCGAAGCCAACCGTAGAACAATTTTTGCGTACGTATGTTATTAATAATTTTGCAATTAGTAAAGATGAGACACGGCTTATATTTAACACAAACCTAAATGGGAAAATGAATCTATGGGCAATGGATCTTCCAGATACATATCCGTATTTATTTGCTCAGAAGGATCAAACAGCTAATTTCATTAAGGTTGATCCAGAGGGACGTTATGTCTTAACTGGTTATGATCATGATGGAGATGAGAACTACCAAATTTACGCTGTCCCTAGTGAAGGTGGTATGCCACAGGAACTAATTACGGGTGAACCGAATGAAAAATACTATTTTGCTCATTTAAGCGATGATGGAAAACGGCTTTATTATGTAACATCTGAAGGAAATCCGAACTTCTTAAATACGCGTGTTCGTAACCTAGAAGACAATACAGATACGTTGCTACATGAAGGGGCAGATGGTTCTACTTATTTGGCAGGCGTATCAGAGAAGGAAGATGTTTTCGTTTATATGCGTCTATTTGCAAACACATATATTCAATTGTTTGTGAAAGAAGGCGATCAAATCGTACATTTAACACCAGATCCGGAAAAGGTTCATGTAGCAACTGGCCCGGTATTTGTTGGCGATAAGGATATCTATTTCACGACGAACTTTGAAGAAGAATATAGTTATGTAGCCAAATTTAACCTGGATTCTAAAACGTTTGACAAAGTCCTTCAAATTGACAATGAGAGCATTGATCATATCGAATATAATAAGGAAAATAACTACCTTTACGTTGTAACGGAAAAGGGCGTAGAAGATATGTTATACCGTTATGATTTAGGTGCAAATAAATTAGAGAAGCTATCGACTCCATTTGATGTCGTGGAAAAATTAGTTGTTACAAAAGCTGGCAATTTATATGTGCTTGGTCGTACGGCAACAATTCCATTTAACATTTACAAATCAACCGATGGCACTAATTGGGAAGCCTTAACTAATAATCGTGTACTCGGTGTCAGTCAGGAAGACATGGTAGAGCCTGAGGTCGTCACTTATAGATCATTTGATGGAATGGAAATAGAGGCATTATTGTTCCGGGCCAACCCAGAGAATGATAATGGACACACTATTTTCTGGCCACATGGTGGTCCACAAGCATCAGAACGTAAAATGTTCCGTGCTATGTTCCAAAGTGCATTAAATCGAGGATATACGATATTTGCACCTAACTTCCGAGGTAGCACAGGCTATGGTTCTTCCTTTGTCAAGCTGGTGGAACAAGATTGGGGACATGGTCCGCGATTAGATTGTGTAGCGGGAATTGAATGGTTGTTTGAAAATAATATAACAGATCGTGATAAGTTGTTCCTTGTTGGAGGGAGCTATGGTGGCTATATGGCATTACTATTACATGGTCGCCACCCAGAGTATTTCAAAGCGGTAGTAGACATCTTTGGTCCGTCTGACTTGTTTACCTTCGTCAACTCTGTTCCGCCACACTGGAAGCCAATGATGGAGCGTTGGTTAGGAGATCCAGAACGTGATAAGGAACGTTTTGTTAACGATTCTCCAATCACCTATCTTGAGTCCATGGTGAAGCCAATGCTTGTTATTCAAGGTGCGAAAGACCCTCGTGTTGTGAAGGAAGAATCAGATCAAATTGTTGAGAAGCTAAGAGGATTAGGTCGAGAGGTCGAATACCTTGTTTTAGAAGATGAGGGGCACGGATTCTCTAAGAAAGAAAATGAAATTAAAGTATATAATGTCATGCTTGATTTCCTTGAGAAGCATCAAGGTTAGGGAAAATGAAGGGCGCATGGGAGTTGATAATCCATGTGTCCTTTACTTGTTAACAAGTAACTTTTTGTGACATATACTATTTACATGTCACCTTTTTCAACGTTTAGGATTGACCAATGGTAGTAAAATCTTGTAAAATAAGTTGGTATCTTATCTTTGGTGAATTTTCTGCCAAGAATAGGGTGACTAATATCGAAATAGTTAGGAGGGTAGAGGTAAATAATAATAAAGCGCCTGGGCTATTTTCTGAACGGTAAAAAGAAAATAGTTGACGAGGATGAAGGTTATCGAGATTTATCGGCGGGTGCCTTCCGGTTGCACACTCCAGTCGTTATGCTTTTTTCGAAAAACAATAGGGTGACCTATTGCACAAAGGAAAAGGGTAGAGTGTCATCATAAACAGACTAAAAAAACACGAGAAAGGGGCAATAAAACGCCCCAAAGCATTTTAAATGAAATCCTTTCATGGTCGTTTGTTGCCCCTACGAGGAGGAACAATTACTAATGTGTGGAATTGTAGGATATATCGGACAACAGGATTCTAAAGAAGTATTATTAAATGGACTTGAAAAATTAGAGTATCGCGGATATGATTCTGCGGGTATTGCGGTATTAAATGAAAGTGGTTTAAACCTATTCAAAGTAAAAGGCCGTATTGCTGCTCTAAGAGAGTCAGTGGATGAGTCTATTCACGCAACAATGGGGATTGGTCATACACGCTGGGCGACACATGGAGAACCAAGTGTAAACAATGCTCACCCACATCAAAGCACCAATGGCAGATTTACGCTTGTGCATAACGGTGTTATTGAGAACTATTTGGATTTAAAGCGTGAATATCTGCAAGATGTTACATTTAAGAGTGAGACAGATACAGAAGTTATTGTCCAATTAATTGAGAAGTTTTATGAAACAACTCAAAGTACGTTAGAAAGCTTCCGCCAAGCAATGGAGCTATTAAAGGGTTCTTATGCAATTGCGATGATCGACAATGAAGATCGTGATACACTTTATGTTTCTAAAAATAAAAGTCCTTTATTAGTTGGATTAGGTGAAGGGTTTAATGTGGTAGCAAGTGATGCTATGGCTACATTAAAGGTAACAGATCAATATCTTGAAATTCATGATAAAGAGATCGTTATTGTAAAACGTGAATCTGTATCTATCCAACAGCTTGATGGAACGGTTTTAGAGCGTACTCCTTATACAGCATTAATCGATGCGAGCGATATCGAAAAAGGTACGTACCCACACTTTATGCTTAAAGAAATTGATGAACAACCAATTGTTATGCGCAAAATTATCAAAGAATATCAAAACGAAGATAATGAGCTTAAATTGGATGAAGACATCCGTGCAGCAATGAAGGCTTGTGATCGCATTTATATCATTGCGGCTGGAACTAGCTACCATGCTGGACTTGTGGGCAAGAGCTTAATTGAAAAAATCGCGAAGATTCCAGTAGAGGTACATGTCTCTAGTGAGTTTTCATATAACATGCCATTGCTATCAGAAAAACCATTATTTATCTTCATTTCTCAAAGTGGAGAAACAGCAGATAGCCGTACGGTACTAGTTAAAATTAAAGAAATGGGATATCCAGCACTAACGATTACCAATGTGCCAGGATCCACCCTTTCTCGTGAAGCGGATTACACATTACACCTACATGCAGGTCCTGAGATTGCGGTTGCATCTACAAAAGCATACACTGCACAGATTGCAGTATTAGCAATTTTAGCTGTAGATACGGCGCATGCTAAAGGTATTACATTAGACTTTGACCTAATGCAAGAGCTTGCCATTGTTGCTAATGCGATGGACGTATTAACTGCACAAAAAGAAGAGCTTGAACAGCTAACTAGAGATTATTTAGAAACAACTCGTAATGCATTCTTCATTGGTCGTAGCTTGGATTACTTTGTTTCCTTAGAGGGATCATTAAAGCTGAAAGAAATTTCCTATATCCAAGCAGAAGGTTTTGCAGGTGGAGAATTAAAACATGGAACTATTGCATTAATTGAAAAAGGTACACCAGTTATTGCGATTGCAACACAGGAGAATGTTAATTATTCTATTCGCGGAAATGTTCAAGAAGTTGTGGCACGTGGTGCAAACGCCCTTATCATTAGCATGAAGGGTCTTGAGCAAGATGATGATGCATTTGTCATCCCGACTGTACATGAATTATTAACACCACTTGCAACAGTAATTCCATTACAAATTATTGCTTATTATGCAGCCCTACACCGTGGAGCGGATGTTGATAAGCCGCGTAACTTGGCTAAGAGTGTTACGGTGGAGTAGGAAGGATTTTAGTTGGAAATCTTGTTGTGAATTGTCTAGTAACATTATAGTTGGTAAATATCAATAAAGTGGATAGCAACATTTTTTAACCCTCTGTTCTAAAATAGGAACAGAGGGTTTTTTATAGTGTGCCAGGCATGCACACATTCTCTAGGGTTGAAGTCCTGAATCACGAAGGCAGTAGTAGTGATTAGCTTAAGACAAGGGTGTCTAGGGTGACCTAGAATCTGAAGGAAGTCAGCGGCAAATCTCCGCCTCGAGGAACACAAACTTCATATAAGGCTAGATGTTCTTGGATGAGACTGCTATACAAGTTGAAGTCCTTACTGCCAAAGGGAGCATAGAGTAAATGGAGCGAGGACATGGAGAGGAAGAATGTGTGCTTACCCTGGGAGGTCTGATAGAAATGCGGTACACCTGCCGTAACCGAACATGAGAATGTTCGCTGAACTATCAGAAGTCAGCCGAAGCCATAGTACCGAATGCTCCTAGGGTATTCGGGAAGGGCTGAATCATCTAAGGAGAATTGCCACTTTGCATACGCAACACTTGATGACGCAGAAACATAAGAACCTTCCTAATGGAGGAAACGATGAATCTCGTGGGGGACATTAGAAGGGCTGAAAGTAGTTGCCACATAAGAAGGACGGACAATTCGCGTAGGAGTTCGATATCATGTTGGAAAGAATACTATCACGGGAAAACTTAATACAAGCACTAAAACGTGTAGAAAGAAACAAAGGAAGTCATGGTGTGGATGATATGCCTGTACAAAACCTACGAGCACATATCATGAAACAGTGGACTACCATTCGGGAACAACTCGAAAAGGGAACCTACTACCCTCAACCTGTTCGTCGTGTCGAAATCCCGAAACCAAACGGTGGGAAGAGAAAGTTAGGTATCCCTACCGTGACAGACCGATTCCTCCAACAAGCAATCGCACAAGTCCTAACGGAAGTTTACGACCCTACATTTTCGCGATACAGTTATGGATTCCGTCCAAACAAGCGCGGACATGATGCGGTGAGACAAGCTAGAAATTATATCAAGCAGGGTTACCGTTGGGTAATCGATATGGATTTAGAGAAATTCTTCGATAAAGTAAATCATGACAGACTGATGCGAACATTAAGTAAAAGAATTCAAGACCCAATGGTCTTGAAATTAATCAGAAGATATTTACAGGCAGGAATTATGGAAGATGGGTTAGCTTGTCCTAATACAGAAGGTACTCCCCAAGGAGGCCCCCTAAGTCCACTACTTTCCAATATTGTCCTCGATGAACTGGATAAAGAACTGGAGAAAAGAGGACTTCACTTCGTCCGTTATGCAGACGACTGTAATATCTATGTTCGCTCCAAACGTGCGGGTTTACGAATCATGAATACTATCACTAAATTCATAGAAGAGAAACTGAAACTCAAAGTAAATGGAGACAAAAGTGCGGTAGACCGCCCATGGAGACGCAAATTCCTTGGATTTTCTTTTACCATCCAGAAGGAAACCCCGAAAATCCGGGTTTCAAAAGAAAGTGTAAAACGCTTTAAACAGCGAGTTCGTGAACTGACTTCTAGAAGGAAATCGGTGGCGATGGATAGAAGGATGGAGAAACTAAATCGATTCCTAATAGGTTGGTTAGGCTACTACCAACTGGCAGAAACGCCTTCTTTATTCAAGAAACTAGATGCCTGGATAAGAAGAAGGTTACGAATGATTCGTTGGAAGGAATGGAAGAAAGTCCAAACAAGGTACCATAACTTAATTCGATACGGAATTAAGAAAGGAAAAGCGTGGGAATGGGCTAACACAAGAAAGGGATACTGGCGAATAGCTAAAAGCCCAATCTTGCATAAAGCCCTTGACGACCAATATTGGTCAGGCCAAGGGCTAAAGAGTCTATTTAGTAGATATCAAACGTTACGTTGGACTTAGATGGAACCGCCGTATACGGAACCGTACGTACGGTGGTGTGAGAGGTCGGAGGTTAAACGCCTCCTCCTACTCGATTGGTTACTTTGTTGTGATTTATTATCTTAAAATTAATGGGAGTTAATTGTTGATGAAACTAAAAATTGGATATTTATGTTAAAATACATATATGATTCTGAATATTAAGTACTTGAACTAATGGAGAAGAGTTAAATAAGGGGGAGATAAAGTGGCTTTAGGTTTCTACTTTACATTATGGTGGCATTTCCTCGTACTAATCATGTTGATTATGTTAGGAAGTGGTTTAGTTAGCTTCACATTTAAACGTTTCCCGTCATGGATAATTTTAATAGTAAGTGGATTAGTGGGTTTAATTTATTCTATCGTTGTTGATGCTGTATCTTTAACTATTCTAATCGTTCCCATTTGTATTGTCTTTTCACTTATTCCTATCTTGTTTGCAAAATTTGCAGTTTTGCTTAAAGAAAAAGAGCAGCAAATTAAACAGAAGAATGGTTAGCAATTAAATAAACGGGTGCGTTGCTTCAAGAAGGATTAACGCTATTTTTATAGAACTTATTCTACGAAAGGGGAGTTTAATTGAAGAGGCAATAAAATTGATAGAATACGTTTAGGAGGGGTTATTTTGCAATATTTTATTGGAATTGTTCCACCAGATTACTACAAAGAGAAGGTAGCAACATTTCGAGGCAACTGGACAACCCATTGGATTAATAAAGCGGTAGAGCCCCATATTACATTAAAGGCTCAAGGTGGATTGACTCCTGACGAAAAGTGGATTTCTAAGGTTAAAAAGCTTTGTGAGATAATCGAACCTTTTCATATAACAATTGGAAAACCAAAGTTTTTCTTTGATAATATTCTTTATTTAACTATTGAATCAGACGAACTTACCACTTTGCATAAAAAATTGGTTCACACTATCGCTCCAAGTCCTGAGTTAATCAAGCGGTACTTTGAGCTGGACGATTTTATACCGCATATGTCTTTAGGAAAAACATATTATGGTATGTCAACGGAAGAACTTCGAGATATGGCGAGATTGGCGGGAGAAAAAATTACTCCATATCCTACGTTTAAAGTAGACTATATTAGGATCTATCGAGAAATTGAACCGCAAATTTATGAAAAGTATATAGACATACCTTTAAATCACTAAATGACCTTATTCAACTAACGGGAGCTTTAATACAATAATGAGATCGTCACAGTGGTGGTCTTTATTACTAAAGGGACAGGTTAGTAGAACAAGGTAATAGAACAAATGAAGGATTGAATAATCGATGAAACAAGAAACTTTCGATGTACAGACTAAAGCACAATTAAAGGTATTGGATGAAATTAGTACAATTTTTGAGAATCTCGATGCTGAATTTTGGTTACGTGGAGGTTGGGCAATTGATTTCATGCTTGGTAAGGTTACCAGACCACATAGTGATATTGATATACTAACATGGATAACAAATAGAGAGCGATTAGAGGCTATACTTCTACAGGCTGGTTATGAACAAGTACCTGTCGGGGAGGAGTTTCGTAATAGACAATCAGATTTTCATAAGGATAATGTAGTTGTTACTTTGGGATACTTGACATACGACGCGAATGGCAACCTTATTATGAATGGTTTAACAGAATGGGTATGGCGAGATGATTCCCTTTTGCCGCATTATTTTCAATTACACGGAATAAAAGCAAAAGTCCTGCATCCAAAACAGTTATTGGAAGAAAAGAAAATCTATAAAGAAATTGGTCGACCATATAGAAAAAAGGATGAAGAAAGCAAAAGGATATTGTACCAAATAATATCCGATTTAGAGTAAGTATTTGAAAAAGTGTACTTTAAAGTAAAGGCTGCGTTAATTTAAGAAGGATTAACGCTAATATTATGTTTTACTAAAGGGGCAGAGCCCTTGAAGAAGGAGTATTTATTTGTTCAAAGAGTTTAATTGCAGAAATTTTTTGGGGGTGATTTTTTGAAAAGGGTATTAATATTAATTTTACTTGTTGTGATTTTGGGAGCTTGTAGTCAGCAAGAGAATGATACCTCTGGAGAAAGACACGAAGGTATCATTGTTGACATTGAGAAGAATACTATTGGTGAAATAAAGTACATCGTATTATCTTTGCCAAGTGTGGAAGACATTGATATTTCGAGTAAAACAAGAGAGGAACTTATTAATCTTGCACAAGAAAATGATGGTGTGTTCTACCACCTTAACCAAAAAGAATATGAAGAATTAGATTTAGAAATAGGCAAACGAATTGTTGGCTATTATAGTGATGTTGGAGAATCAGATCCACCTGTATTGTTTACCGATAAAATAGAGGTATTTTCACAATAGTTATGATGACTTTATTAAACAAACGGATGCAAGAGTTGAGTATAGATTTTAAATTCCGTACTGGCTTAATAGGGACATTTAAATCCCTTTTTGAGAACAAATATATAATTACAGTTCTAATTTACTTTTTCTTTTTTCCATATTTACTATTTCCCAACCTTTTTCCGTCTTTCCTAGTATGACTTTCATGTTTGTTCCATCTGGTATTCTATAGAATAGATAACCACCAAGCTCATGTTTATCTTTTAGTTCCTTAGTGTAAGAGATTCTTTAGAATCAGTGCGTGGATGTGGTGCGTAAGGGAAAACCATTCAGTAGGCCTTTAAGGCCAAGGCCGGTAAAAGAGGCTTCAAGCCGCAGAGCAAACCACCAGTTCACACTGGTGGTTTTGATTATCTTACAATTTTGCTGAGGAAGAGCAGTTAAGTGCATAATTATGTTGAACATATATAGATAAAGAAACAGATGTTTTACAGAAGTAGGAATCGCTAAAAATCACGAAATTGATGACATCTTATTGAGCCACAGGAAATTTCCCCCAGTCGTTACTAAATTCGAGTTGCATGAATTATCTGAGATATCTAATCCATCTAATTGATAATTGTTATCAATTGTGATATGTTAAGTAGTAACGATACAGATAATGGACTAAGGAGAATATATAATGCAAATATACTGGACTACTATCAATAAGATTATTGAAGAAACGCCCGAGGTCAGAACGTACTTGCTTGACTGTCCGGAAGAATTTACATGGGAGGAAGGTTCCCATACCCACTTCGCATTGGAAGGCTTTAATGCCGGAGATAAACCAAACCGCGGCCTGATCCGTCATATGTCAATCTCCACTTTACCAAATGAAAATACAATCGGGATCACAACACGTATAAGAGAGCAGTGCTCTGAATTTAAAGCAGTTTTAAGAAATCATAAAGTCGGCGATAAGGTGGTAATATTTAAAACTCATTCGAATGTTCCACTTAAAAGAGAAGGCAAAAATGTTTACCTGTTGTCATCAGGTGTCGGACTAGCAACCTTCAGACCGCTTGTACTTGATTATTTGGAACGTGCTGACAATGTTAATCAAATTCATTCCCTGAACATCGATTCATCAAAAGATTTCTTATTCACGAATATCTTTAAATCAGCACCTGACAAGAAGTTCACAGCACAGTTCGTCGATAATCGTAAAGACTACTATGAAGAAGTGAAAAATCTTGCTGAAGACAAGGATGGACTTTTCTATGTTGTCGGCAGTGACGAGTTCATCGTGCAGAATATTGAAGTACTGCGTGAGCATGGCATTAAGCCAGAGCAGATTATGCTCGATAAGCATGAACAACAACGGTCTGAGTTATTATCAGTTGATCTATCCATTTAAGCAAAACGATTTTAGGTAAATATGACATAGATTCTATGGACGCTTTTCTTTAATGAGTAGGCGTCCTTTTTTTATCTATAATTACGGTTTCTCATTATCCTATTGTGTTAGTCTTAACATACATATTACCTCGGATATTTTTATAAATATAGCACAAGAAATGTCAAAAGAAAGAAATGGATCATTCTTATAATGTTAGTAGGAGTGAGATAAATGAATGAACATATACAACTTATGATTGATTGGATTGAAGATAATTTAACAAATAAATTCTCTTTAGACGAGCTTGCACATTATATGGGATATTCCCCTTATTATTGTTCTTTTAAATTTCACCAAGTAACAGGTATCAGTATTAGGCGCTATGTTCTTCTTAGAAGATTGTATTTATCTACGAAGGATTTGGCCAATAACAAAAGGATAATTGATATCGCCTTTGATTACGATTATTCATCACAAGAAGCTTATAGTAGAGCGTTTAAATCTGTTTTTGGTATCAATCCAAGGGAATTTCAACTTCGCCAGCTGCCTGTTCAATCGTTTTTCAAGCTCACTATTAATAACAAAGAGGAATGGTATAGAATGAATGTTTCTAGAAAAATAGAGGTTGAAAAGTTACAAAGTGGGAATAAGGAATTGTTTGACCAGGATGTACTAAATATATTAAATGGCCAGGTGATGTATGAAGAGTTTAACAATGAAAAAATAATGGGTGATTCCGATTATGTTCCATTCAATGAAGCAATGTGTGTAAATACGACTACTGAACAAGTCTTCGATAAGGAGTTTATTAAAACGCGAGCATTAGGACATCGTGTTTCAGTAGAGGATTATATCCAAAAAGTAATAGAGCCATTAGATAATCTCTTTCATAAAGAATACAAGTATATCGTTTTGTGGTTTGGTGAGGATATGTTTTGTCAAATGAACCTGCTGACCATCCTTGCCTATCTGGAGCAGTCCCAATATGACGGGAGAGTTTTCTTAAATAGCTTTAGAGAGGATGAATTTAAAGTAAGCCAAACAGAGCTTACATTAGGTAACTATTTTTCTGTATATAAGGAAGTGCTGATCAATCATAAAAGACCATCTATAGAACTACTTCCAGTAATGTTCCAGGCAATAGATATATATTTAGATATGCTAAAAGAGAATAATGCAGTAGTAAAGTATATTTCTCAAAATAAAGACCTACCAACATCAGAATTAGTCAATAGGTTACTTGGTCTGTTCCCAACTATAGGATATGGCGATTCCCAGTATATAGATCTTATTAATAAAAATAGATAGTCCTACTATCGTTAAACCGTATTGGATGAAGTTGAACACTTTAATCAAATGCGGTTTTTTATTATTACCGTTTGTTGGAAAGTTACTAAGAAGATTTGAACAACCGTCTTATAATAACAGTTGAAATTAGTGATGACTTGAGGGAAACTGCGAATGATACCTATAGTGAAACTATCGATAGTTATAATTTAGTTGAAGTGAGATTGGGATGAGTAGGACTGTTGAATAAGAATAGCTCGAAAAACGAAATGAAATAGAGGATATTACGAGATTAATATCGAATGTATACATAAATTGATTAAAGAGAGTTAGGCGTAATTGACGAAATAGTTCCTGAGGTAAAGGCTGGAGCACATCATGACCTTGAAAAACAAGTATTGCTAGTAAGAAATGTTATTAAAAATTAATTATTTGAATTTCCCATCTATTTTGCTAGGGGTATAATCGACCATTGATACAATTATAGAATAATAGGTGATTATCAATCTTAGCTATTTATGGGGTGTAATAGTTCTTTTATATAATGTGAGATGGGATGTGAAGTTATTTGCGTAGTTTTAAAGCAATGCTATTTGATTTAGATGATACCTTACTTGATAGAGACAAGGCAGTAGATAATATGTTCTTTATTATTTTTGAAAAGTGTTATGAAGATGTTAAACATACAACCAAAAAAGAAATGCTCCAAAGATTCAAGGATTATGATAAAAGAAGCTATGGCAATAGTAATAAAACAAGCTATGGCAATAGTAATAAAACAAAAGTCTTGGAGGGATTGTTTAATGAATTTCCACCAAAATATAGATTGCCAAGCCAAGACCTTCAAGACTTTTGGAATAATCATTTTCCTCAGTGTTTTTCTGTAAACCAAAGCACTATTAATATCTTGAATAGTATAAAGGAGCAAGTTAAAGTTGCCATCATAACAAACGGATCAACACAGAGGCAAAAAGCAAAGATAATTAACACTAATTTAAATAGTTATTTTGACACAATCATTATTTCTGAAGAAGTGGGACTTAGTAAGCCTGACAAACGCATATTTGAATTAGCTTTAAATAGGCTTAATGTCCGACCGGAATCTGCATTATTTGTTGGAGATAACTTAGAATTGGATATTGGCGGTAGTCAAAATGCAAATATAAAGGGCATCTGGTTTAATCCACATAGTATTAAGAATGATACCGAAATAACACCATTTGCCGAAATCAATTCTTTCGAGAAATTATTAAGTTATTTACCATAAGAAATATCATATGGGTACCTACCGATTTAAAAAGGCTAGTCATATCAATTGTAAGGAGAGGAAATTATTATGAGAAGATTTTTGTATTGCTTCCTCATTCTATTTATATTAAGCGCTTGTACGCAGAATCCAAATATAGAAGCGGAAGAAGATGAAATTCTCTCCATGGAGAACGTAAAGGTTCCTAGTACTATTTTCATTTCTGAAAAACAAAACAGTATAATTAACGAGGAAGAAATAAAATTAAGTATCAAAACCTACCTAGATAGCTATGAAGATTTAACTAATGCTAGTTATCCATTCTTTGCTATTTTCGACGAAGAAAAGGAATTAACTAAAAGTGAATTAGAGAAATTTGAAGCCATTAGCAAGCTTACCATAGAAAATGATGAGAATTTTTCTAACTATATTACGAATAATACTTTACCGGAAGCTTATCAAGAAGAGTCTGAAAGAATTAGTCAGTATATTACGATGTCAAATGAGATTCTTTATGAAATGATTAATATGGCAGATGACTTATATCAAGGAATTTTTCCAAAAGTAGACATCCAATCTATAATGAATAAAACCAATGTGGTGAATGGAAGAGAGCAGAAGAAAATAGAGGATTTCCTTGATGAGAAAGCTATTGAAACGAAAGCATTTGGGCGAGGGGAATAAGGAAAGAACGTATAAAATTCTACAGTTTTAAAGCATTTAGTATCATGATCACCCCCTTATCATACTTCGTATCTTATAAAGCAAACAAGAGTATTATAGAAGAATGAAAGAGACCAAACCAGCAGTGTTACGGCCTCTTTTTTGTTTGTCTATAAGTCAAATATCTAATAGATAATATACTCCAAAATATCACTATGAAAGAAATCAACTATATTGATAATGTAGAATTAATAAATGATTGACTTTAATAAAGTTAAAGATTACATTTAATTATATTAAAGTCAATCATTAAGTTCGATTTAGCATTTGTAATGGAGGTGTATAGTTAATGTCAATAGATGTAATCCCAGACTGGCTAGCATCCTTAGATGATGAAGATATTAGTTTTATAAAGAGGTTCATATTATCTTCAGGCTCACTTAAAGAAGTTGCAAGTTCTTATGGAGTAACGTATCCTACAGTAAGATTAAGGTTAGATCGATTAATTCAAAAAATCCAAGTAGCTGAAGACACTTCAAATGATCCATATGTTTCACTCATTAAGAGGTTAGCAATAAATGAAAAACTAGATTTTGATACGGCAAAAATATTAATAAATGAATATAAAAAAGTAAGAACTGGAGTGTGAATGAAATGGAAGAGTTGGTTCTTTTACTGATTGGATTATTAATTATAGTTGGGATAATAGTACTTCAAATCTCTCTATCTAAGCAGGTGAATAAATGGCCTGGTTTAATATTACCAATCATTAGCCTATTTTTTTCCATGATTATTAGTTTTAATTTACTTAATCCTTCCATCATCGAAGTCATTATAACCTTCTTAGTATCTAATATCCTGACAACAATACTAATAGTTATATACTTTACTCATAGAGGAAAAATTATAAAGAAAAAGCAGATAGACAAAATGAATATTCTAGATTTAGAGTGATTATGGATATTTATCCATGCTTTTGGAACCTACGAGTGGACGGTAAAAAGGCAGTTACTCCACTACGTGTTTTAACTGCCTTTTAATCTATATTTGGATAAAATCACAGTTTATCTAATTGATGCGGTAGCTTCTTGGTATAAGTTACGTCAATTAATTCCAGTACCAATACTGTGCACCGTATGGATATTCTATTCTACTATCTACGTGGGTGTAGGAACTTCCATTGTAAACGCCACTAAATCCGGATGACCTAGCTGCATTTCTGAGAGTGGTTAGGGAGACACCTGAAGCGCGAATATCAGCCGCAATTCCGTATGTGTGCTGGCTGTTTGATGAAGAACCAGGAATGCTATTGTTGTGGGAAATACTTCTGAAGCCGGAGTTAATTATAATCGGACGGTTTCCTATTTTAACGCGAACTGCTTCTAGTTTATACATCATTCTGCGAACATTTTCTCTAACCGTAGTGGAGGATACTCTTCCGCCGTTAAAGACACTGCCATCCTTGGAATAAAACTCACTATAATTAAAGTGTTTCGTTCCATTCGAACCTTCTAAATCGTTTAACTTTGCTTGGGTAGCAGGTCCAACAATACCATCAGCAGCTAATCCGTAGGCTCTTTGGAAACGCATGACGGCAGCTCTTGTCGCAGGACCAAACTGACCATCGACAGCTATATATGTTTGGGTAGGGGAATCGGCAGCCCAGCCAGCTACCCTTATTTGTAATTCTCTTACATCTGATCCGCTGGAACCTTCTTGTAATGTGCGGGTCCAGTTATAGGCAGAAGCCTCATCTGTACTGATAAAGGTCATGGCAAGTGTAATCATGAAAGCAAAACCAACAATACTAATAAACTGTTTAAAAGCGTTTTTCACATTACATACCTCCTAAGATTTAAATTGGTAGTTGCATCCCGAAAGGCTAATGGAACATTACAAAGCTTTTAATCCATATTTTCTATTCAATTGATAAGGCTCTTTTTCAATTAACACTTGTCCGGTTTGATTCCGTCTTTTAATCTGCTTAGGTCTTATGACTTTGAATAATAGAAGCTTTGCTAGAGATAGTGTTGAAATGAATCCAAGACGCTTCAAACGGTTCTGAACAGAACAGAGCTTATGAAAGTTCGCCTTTAAACAAACACCCCCTCAAACTTTGGATTGAATCGCTTGAGTTATATGAATCTAGCTGTCTATAACTATACTAACATGGGAAGGAACAGTAAGATATTCGTCAAATGTTCTAAATATATGTAAGGACTTTCGTATGGTAGAAAAGGTAGGAGAGAAACGAAGGAACTATAATAGAAATATAGTCATGCAGAAAGTGGTATATTGTTACTAGTTTTTAATTTCCTTACACCATTTGTAAGTGTTTTTGAGCTTTTGTACTGGGTATAATGTGTATAACTCGATTCAGTCTATTATATTTCAGAAAAAGATAATGAAAAGGGAGAGTTATATATGGTTAAACAGGGGAAATTATTAGAGGTTCAAGACTTACAAAAGCGCTACGGGAAGAACAACAATATAACTAAAGCTTTGAATGGTGTCAGCTTTGATATTCTTCCAGGAGAATTTTTAGGAATCATGGGTCCAAGCGGCTCTGGGAAAACTACATTGTTAAACTGTATTGCAACGATTATAAAACCAACCTCAGGACGTGTCCTTTTAAATGGGGAAAATATTAGTGCTTTTGATAGTAAGGATTTAGCCGAGTATCGTGGTAGTCGGATTGGATATCTATTTCAAGACTTCGAGTTGCTAGATAATCTAACTGGAAAAGAAAATATCCTCTTACCACTATCTATACATGGGGTGGACTTTGGAAAAGCACGTGCAAAGTTAAATGAGCTAGCGGGCTTTTTAGAAATTATAGATATACTGGATAAATTCCCATCCCAAATGTCCGGGGGACAGAAGCAACGGGTAGCTGCAGCTCGGTGCTTGATAGCTGATCCGGATATCGTTCTGGCGGATGAACCAACAGGGGCTTTAGACACACGCTCTGCGAGAACATTAATGAATAAGTTAGAAGGGATAAATAAAAACAAGGAAAGAACGATTTTAATGGTTAGTCACGATCCAAATGCAGCGAGCTTTTGCTCCAGAATTCTGTTCATTCAAGATGGTGTGCTCTTTCATGAACTGCGTCGTAAACAAGATGAATCTCGAGAAGAATTTTATGATAGGATACTAAAGGTAATGGCTCAGCTTGGAGGGGGAAGTGCAAATGTTCTCTAGGTTGATTTTTCGTAATGCAAAACGAAGTCGTAAGGAGAATTTAATTTACTTTGCCACACTCGTAACCGCAATAGCTTCGTTTTATATTATTCTTTCCCTTGGTAGACAAGATGTTATTATATTTTTAAGGGAATTTGAAAGTGAGGCAATTGATAAACTGTTACAGTTAATGCCGATTGTCTATGGCTTTGCTTTGTTTTTATTATTCTTCTTAATTTTATTTGCTAATCGCTATCAATTAAATCGAAGAAGTAAAGAATTTGGCGTTTACCTCTTATTGGGAATGAGGAAGGAGCGCCTTGTCCTTCAGCTTTTAGCAGAAGGATTTATTACTTCTGTATTAGCACTTATTGGGGGGATATTAGTAGGCGGATTTTTGGCCGAAATAATTAGCTTGACGGTTTCTAAATTAGTTGGTCAGGGCATTATTGGCCATCAAATGAGCTTTTCCTTAAGTGCAGTGTTCTTTACCATTATAGGTTTTCTATTCATCCAGTTCATAGCATTGTTCATTCTTGGTGGAAGGTTATTTAATCAAGAGGTTCAACAATTGCTTAAGGGACAAATGGAAAAGAAACAAGATATGGGGCGTGTTAAAGGTAATATTCTTCATATATTGGTAGGGTCTGTATGCTTAGGAATTGCGTATTGGATTGTACTCTATCGTTTTGAGGAGCTCGGGGGTCTACTGTTGCTTGTGGCACTGATTCTCGGATGTGTAGGAACGGTATTTTTTATGAGGGGATTTGGCAGGCTCTTAGGGTTAATGGCAAGCTTATCTGAACGAAAGTCTACGAAAGGGTTGCGCACATTTACATTAAGGCAGTTTCAAGAAAATGTGGCTAATCGATCGGATTCTGTTGCGGTAACGTCAATCCTCATCACACTGTCTATCATTTTATTAGCAAATGGTGCTTCCACTATTATAGGGTTTGATAGTACTTCTGTTAAAAGCTCCTCGTTATATGATTTTACTGTTAATGGGGATCATCATAAGGTAGAGGAATTCCTTCATTCTGATGCCATGGCGCCTTATGTAGAGCACTTAAATTTGCTAGAAATTGCTCAGCTTGATAATCAAGATGTGCACACGGAGGATGGTCAGCAGAAGACATTGGTGGATTGGTCTAAATTAAAAGAGCAACTTATTATGTTTCTGTCAAGCGAGGAAAAGGAGGAATATTTATCGTGGGAAATGCAAGGGTATTCGATTAGTCGAGAATACCCGGAAGCACTTAATCTGCTAGGTGCCTTAGAAATGGATGCAACAACACCTTATCTAATTCCAGAATCATCTTATAATGGGCTGTTACAAGCTATAGGAGAAGAGTCACTGAACCTTCATGCAGATGAAATGGCTCTATACTTCAATCCTGAGCTTTTGTATACGGATGATTGGGGAAATATGCCTGTATTGGACACTATTTTAGAAAAAGCTTCCATAGAAGGGCAGACTTTAGTAAGCATTGGTGACCAACCAATATCCATTCGAACTTCTGTCCCTATGAGAGGATTAGTAGCAGATCGTTCGGTAGAAATTCGTTCAGCGTTTATTGTCCCGAATCAAATGTTTGAGCAACTAGTGAATACAGAAACTTACAGGTCCTATTGGAACTTTCTTATCCCACAGAAGTTGCAAGAAGAACAAGGTTTAATGAAACCAATGATGGAAGCTAGGGATATATTAAAAACATCAGGCTTTGAATTTGAAAGTTTTTTGGAAAATTATGGACGACAACTCTTTTATGTTGTTTCAGGAAGCTACACCGAATTATATTTGGGTTTCTTATTTCTGATTATTGCTTGTACCGTATTAGCTTTACAATTCTTAACACAAATAAGACAGACTGCTCAACGTTACATTACACTTTCCATGCTAGGTGCGAAGCGGGGGCAAATGAAAGAAGCGATGTATAGGCAAGTACTGTACACCTTTTTATTGCCTATGTCTCTTGCATGTATCAGTGCAGCGGTTGGTATCAAGGGAATGTTGTCCTTCCATTATCTGTATATCGAAGAAAGTGCCATGCTATATCCGATGCTCCTTCTCTTTGCAAGTGTAGTAATCGTGATTGTTATTATATATGGAGCAGCAGTTGCTCGGTCAGCGGGTCATGAGATCGATAAATTACGATGGAAGCCGAATATGGATTAGTAATTTCACAATAGGGGGTGCTGAAATGGCGACCATTACAATTGTAGAAGATGATTCTTTTATGAGAGAAGAGCTAACGGATATTTTGCTAAAAGCGGGGTTTAACGTAATCGCTATTTCAGACTTCCATGATGTTGTTACCCCTATAGTAGCCAATCCCCCAGACTTAGTTTTATTAGATATCAATTTACCGGGCCAGTCTGGGTTTGATATATGTAGAAGTCTGAAATCAAAAGGTATTAGACCCATATTAATTTTGACATCTAGAGATAAGCTGCAAGATGAATTACATGGCCTGCAATTAGGAGCAGATGATTATCTGACCAAACCATGTAATCGAGATAGATTGTTAGCACGCATTCAAAATCTATTAAGAAGGTTTGAGGGACAACCAGATTTACTAGAGGGCGGTAATTTTACTCTAGACCCTAATACGTTTACCTTGTATAAGGGAGATCAATCGCTGTTATTATCAGCTAATGAGGGGAAGATATTAAAAGCGCTAGTGCAACATAAATCTGAGATGGTATCTAAGTCAACATTGAGTGAATATCTATGGGGAACAAACCAATATATAGACGAAAATGCACTTCAAGTCAATATCACTCGATTGCGGAAAACATTGCGAAAGTTACATCTGGATGATCAAATCGAAACCATAAGAGGTCAAGGGTATCGACTTAGGGGGTAAGGAGCATGAAATGGCTAAAACAAATCTATGATTGTTTTCAAGCTTATAAGCTTTGGTTTCTCATTTTACTAGTTACAGATGTATTCTTTATCTTTTTGGCCTGGTTAGCTTACCCAGAAACTTTTATGGTATTAGTAGGACTCATGATTATGTTTACATTAGCAATGGTCGTCATATCGTTATTTTTTATAGTAAAAAAGCAACGGGAAATGGAAGTGGCATTTGAGAATTTTTTAGTAGAGGCAAATGAAACGAATGAAGAAATACTATGTCGAGTTTCTCCTAAGACCCATAGGTCGTTTATTCGTAGAATGGGAAGCGTTCTGAGAGCAAATCGGATGAAATTAGATGAGCAAGTGACCAAGTTAGCTGATTATGAAAGCTATATAGAAGGCTGGGTGCACGAAATTAAAAAACCTCTTTCATTAATGACGTTGGTGTTAGATAACCGCCGAGATGAAATGTCTCCACTAGTCAGGCAGCGTATGGTTCATATTCGAGATCAAATGCAAGGGGATGTAGAACGAATCTTGTACTTTGCAAGACTGAGGTCAGCTCATAAAGATTATATGTTTGAGCCTATAAACATAATCGCATTTTGTAAACGGACTATGGAAGATCAGCAATCGTTATTAGATGAAGCTGGTTTTCACATACAGTTCATAGGGGAAGAGATGAAAGTCTTATCGGACAGAAAGGGTTTAGCATTTATACTTGAACAGGTAATTGCTAATAGTACGAAATATATGTTACCAGATCAAGAAAGTCCCATGTTAAAATTCGAAACGGTTTATGATAAGGTACGCGATCAAACTATTTTACATATTACGGATAATGGACCTGGTGTGTTTCAAGAGGATTTGCCATTTATTTTTGATAAAGGCTTTACTGGAAGGAAAGGCACGTATACAAGAGAATCGACAGGTATGGGACTTTATTTAGTGCATAAGATGGCTAATGATTTAGCTATTCAGCTAGATGCTAATTCAGAGCCTGATTCAGGATTGACTATCTCGTTATTCTTTCCGCGTGTTCAACATTAATTAACCGATAAGATAGCTATAAAGAAGCGTAACCTTGATCGGATATTCAATAGTAATCCCTAGTCTAGTAGAAAAATACTAGAGTAGGGATTTTTAATTTTGATAAGCGTATACCATCACAGCACTAGGGTTCTAGATATATGTAGATAAGACCAAGCAGATTAATTAACTACAAAAGTGAGAAAAATGTCGCATTTTTATGGTATAATATTCCGTGAATTTAGGTCTTTATAACTATTATTATTTAGGAGGAAGAAAAGTGAAGAACAACTTTATGAAAATGGTCCTCGGTTTTGGGGTCATTATGCTACTAGCAGCCTGCGGTTCTAAAGCGGAATTATCAGATTATCTAGAGGTTAATTTTAGTGGGTATGATACAATGGGAACCGCTACTTACGAGATAGATCAGGATCAATTAATCATGGATACATTTGAAGTATCAGATAATATTTTTGACCTTGATCTTGAGACATTAAATGAGATAGATGCTATGTTATCTGCGTACAGTGTTGAGCTAGATAAGGAGAATGATTTATCTAACGGGGAGCAAGTTGTTGTTAAACTAACGGTAGATGATTCGAAAACGAAAAAACTAAAGACTAAAGATGAAGTTAAGGTAACTGTATCAGGTCTTGAAGAACCGAAAGAATTAAGTGATGAAGAAATTGAAAAGAATGTTGTTGTCAACTTCAACGGTGTTAGTGGAAAAGGAACACTCATGATCGATACCACATTTAGTGATGACTTAAGGGGATTAACCTTTGAATCATCTCAAGATGGAGAAATTAAAAATGGCGATACAGTAGTTGTTAGTCTGACAGAAGGTTCTAGAGAGTCTTTAGCATCGCTTGGTTATGTCCTAACAGGAAAAGGAGAGGCACAATTCGAAGCATCTGGTCTAGATGTGGTAGCAGAGAACCCTTCAGAAATTGCAAATATGGAAGATATTGAACGATTTATTAGTGAAGGAATAAATAGGGAATATCAAGATTCCTCATGGGGCTTTTACAAATATGAAATTATAAAAGGAAATACATATTATAGACAGTTTCAGAGAGATGACGAAGCAAGTTCTTGGGGAAGTTCTCCTAGTAATGGAACATTAGTTAATGTATATACCATTAAAAAATATGATTCAGACGGGAAAGTGGAAGATACGTTTACTGCAATTTATGGGTTTACCGATATTATCTTAGACGAGGATAATATGGCAAATGTTGCAGAAATGAATAAGTATTCGGATACCTATGATAGCACATATTCCCTTGAATCAGTTGAAAAACTTTTAGAAGGATATGGCTATCAAGTAGTCGAGTAATAGTGAAAGGGCAGAATGTAGTAATTAGGGGAATGACCTTGGTGTCTTTAACTTAAATTTAACATATCCAAACGGTTATAAATTCTATAACAAAAGACCTCTATGGTGTTACCAGAGGTCTTTTCATGTTGCCTTCTAGACTAAAATCTTCTCCAGTCAATTATTTAACCGAAAACGATATTGCATTCGGATTTCTGAAGTGATAGAATAGTAAAAATTAAATAACAAATGCGATGAAGAGAAGAGTAAATGAAATGTAATTCATAACAGAGAGCTCCGGATGCTGAAAAGGAGTATGATTTATTTCATTGAAGCAAGACTCTGAGCAGCACGTTGGAATCATAAGATGATGGCGTGACAGGAGCTCCTGTTATAGAGCTAGAGTATAAGCAATTAGTAAATTGCCGTACTTAAAGAGGTTAATATGGCGACATATTAACAAACTGGGGTGGCACCGCGAACAGGAAATGATTCAAAATCTCGTCCCCAAGGCTAAAAGTCTTGGGGACGAGATTTTTTTATTTGTTTAAGTAATGATTAGGGGAGGTTTCGGTATGGAGCGTAGAAAAATAGTAGATTATTGGAAGTATCCTGCTATTCTTTTATTTGGCATTGGAATTTCTAGTATTGGATCATGGATATATTTTATTGCCCTAAATGTCATCGTATTTAATATGACAGGTTCCCCTCTTGCTGTAGCAGCACTTTATATCATTAACCCATTAGCGACGTTGTTTACGAACCTTTGGGGTGGGAGTGTAGTGGACCGGGTAAATAAAAAGCACTTTATGATTGTGTTGGATTTAATTCAAGGGGTGCTTATTACTTGTTTAGCATTTTCAACGAATACATTATGGGCAATCTATTTGTTTGTGTTTCTAATCAATATGGTTAGTTCTTTATATGACCCGACCTCTATCGGTTATATAACAAGATTAATTCCTAGAGAACAAAGACAACGGTTTAATTCGTTAAGAAGTTTGTTAGACTCTGGGGCCTTTATCCTTGGACCAGCTATTACGGGGATGTTGTTTATACTGGGAACACCACTATATGCCATTTTCATTAATGGATTATCGTTTTTCTTCTCTGCTCTCGTTACGTTGTGGATGCCTAATGTGGAGAAGAACAAGCCATTGGACCATGTATCTAATCAAAAATTATCATTACATGTCATAAAGAAGGATTTCATGGTAGTCATCCGGTTTAGTAGGCGATACCTGTATGTAATGATCGTATATTTTCTTTTTACTGCATTCGTAGTCCTGCAGACGGCAGTTGATTCACTAGAAGTAGCATTCGCAAGGGAAGTGATTTCACTATCGGAGGGAGCGTATGGCTTTCTTGTCAGTACGGCAGGGGCGGGGATTTTGATCGGTGCATTGTGTAATGCGGTATTCGCAAAGAAATTATCTATTCGCTTCATTATCGGTCTTGGTTCTGTCATGGTGTCAGTGGGTTATCTTATCTTTGCTTTCTCTAGTAACTTCACAATGGCATCGGTTGGTTTCTTTGTATTAGCATTTTCCCTTGCCTTTGCTAACACAGGTTTTCATACTTTCTACCAAAATAATATTCCAGTAGAGATTATCGGCAGAATCAGTAGTATATATGGGTTTTTAGAAGCTTTGTTGGTCATTGTACTTACTGCGATATTTGCGGTAGGAGCTCAAGTCTTATCGATAAAGTTAGTCGTTATTTCGGGTGCTAGTTCTATGTTTATTTTAACGATTGTATTATTCATAATTTGTTTAGCCCCTAGTAAACGTAAGCATTATGACGTGGCACCATGAACGGTTTCATAATACGCATTGTACCAAGATGCTTCCAGTGGGTATAATAAATTAAAATAAGGACTTAATTAACGTTCAATATAGTCTAGGATAAGGAGGAAAGCAATATGGCAGATGTAGTTAGCGGTAAGATGGAGTTAACACCCGAACAGCAGGAAGGCTTGCTTAGAGTACTAGAAGGTAGATTTATCAAATATATGAACCGCCACGAAGGTTTGGAGTGGGATAATGTTCGAGCAAAGCTAGAGGGAAATCCAGAAAAACTATGGTCACTTCATGAAATGGAAAGAACAGGTGGTGAGCCAGATGTTGTAGGGTATGATGTCGAAAAGGATCAATATATTTTCTATGATTGTTCAGCAGAAAGTCCTAAAGGTCGGAGGAGTCTCTGTTACGACCGGGAGGCACTAGAGGCTAGGAAAAAACATAAGCCAGTAAATAGTGCTGTAGATGTAGCGGCTGCTATGGGGATTGAGATTTTAACAGAAGATCAATACCGAGAATTGCAGAAGCTGGAACGTTTTGATCAGAAAACATCGAGCTGGGTGCAAACTCCTGCTGATATTAGAAAACTTGGTGGTGCACTATTTTGTGATTTTCGTTTTGGCCATGTCTTTGTGTATCACAACGGGGCGGACTCTTACTATGGATCAAGGGGATTTCGGGGTTCGTTGAGGGTGTAAGGTTTAGTGTAATGGTATAATCGGATTACTGTATGTGCTTAAATAAGGGCTTTTCTAGAGGAAACGGCTAGCTTATATTTGGAGCGGAATCGAATGGGATTTCGCTCCTTTTTTATACCAGTTCCTGAGAGGGAATGTTCCTCCCATTAGATTGCGGAGGAAGGGAAAAATAAAGGTAATAATAGGAAAAAGACTAAATACAACTCAATTTTTAAACATTTATATTACATCTATATAAATAATTAGGAGAAATGGACCACCCTAAATGGCAGTTTTGTAACGGGACGGTTACGAATGAATAGTAGATTACAATAGATAGTCCAAATGGATTGCAATCCTGTAATAATAAAGAAATACATGATAGTTTTGTAGGATTTTAGAAAATAATTACAAACGCTTTCGCCTTTTTGGTTAGCGTTTTCTTTACGTGTGTCGTAGCGGGGTAGTGAGTCATATGCCCCTGTTTTATTCGCCAATAATCGCGCATTGACGGCAAGTTTCGCATGCGGTTAGAGTGAAAGAGGCAAAAAACTACATGGAAGGTGGATTAAGGTTAGGCAACGTAAGAAATACAGCTTAGAAAAGGAGCGAACAGGATGTCAACAAAATCTATAAAAATCCATTTGATGATTACGCTATTACTAGTTGGGCTTTTCATAACACCTTTTGGTACGGCTATGGCTGAAACATCTCAGCCTTGGATGAATAAGTCGCTTACTGCAAATGAACGTACAGCATTGTTGCTCGAGCATATGACGTTAGAACAAAAGGTTCAATTTATTACAGGAAATCTCAATAATTACTATGGTTTTTACAATGAAGAAATGCAGGAATTAGGTATTCCGGCTCTAAAAATGGCAGATGGCCCTGCAGGCGTTCGTATTGCGAATCCGGATATTCAAGATAAAAAATCAACTGCCTTACCAGCGCCAATTGCTTTAGCAGCGACTTGGGATATCAATGCTGCAAAAGAGTATGGAGAGCTTTTAGGAAATGAAGCATTTAACACGACACATAATATTTTATTAGGACCAGGCCTTGATATTGCCCGTTTCCCATGGGGAGAACGTAATTTTGAATCGTTAGGTGAGGATCCGTTATTACAATCTAAATTAGCCATTCCATATGTGAATGGCGTTCAAAGCTACCCTGTTATGGCAACAGCGAAACATTGGTTATTGAATAACCAAGAGACAGAGCGTTTTACGATTAATTCCATTGCAAGTGAACGAACACTTCATGAGGTGTATGCTCGTCCATTTGCAGAAGTTATTGAACATGCTGATTTAAGTTCTGTCATGTGTTCATTTAATCAGGTCAATGGGGTCAATGCTTGTGAAAGTGAAGCAGTACTGACAACGCTGTTGAAGGATCAATTAAACTTTAACGGCTTTGTGATGAGTGATTATGGTGCCAACCACACAACAGTTGAATCTGCTAATGCTGGATTAGACCTAGAGACACCTGGTGAACCAAATGGATACTGGGGAAGTCAGCTAATTACAGCTGTTGAAGAAGGAAAAGTTAGTGAAGCAAGAATTGATGATATGGCTACCCGTATTCTAACTGAAATGTTTAGTAAAGGGTTATTTGATCAGCCTGCTGGAAATAATCCACTTCCGGTTGAAGAGCATGGACAAATCGCTCGAGAGTTAGCAGAACAAAGCATGGTACTAATGAAAAATGAAGATAATGCTTTACCATTAGACGAGGATGCTTTAGATTCCATTGCAGTAATCGGACCAGACGCTGATAATGCTTCAGCAGCTGGTGGAGGAAGCTCTATGGTAAACCCTACTTATACAGTGAGTCCATTAGAAGGAATCAAAAATAAAGTAGGAGAAGATGTGGAAGTATCGTATGCACCAGGTAGTGATCCTATCAGTGCTGGTGATATATTACCAGGACCTTCCGCAGTACCATCTTCTTTATTAAGCCCGTTTGATAGCGATCAAAATGGGTTGACTGCAGAATACTGGAACAATATTAACTTTGAAGGGGAGCCTTCATTAGTTCGTACAGATAATCAAGTAAACTTAAATCTTGGATTCTATAATTATGAAGGATTTAATGCACAATCACCGAAACTAGAAACTACTCCAGGTGATTTTAACAGTGAAATGTCTGCACGCTGGACAGGTCAGTTCATCGTACCTGAAACAGGAGACTATACACTTTCTCTTTCAAGCTTAGGTACAGGTAAATTATATATCGATGATACGTTAGTCATTGATAATGAAAGCAAGAAATTAACAACATCTAAGAAGACACTTTCCTTTGTTAAAGGGGAAAAGCTTGATGTCCGAATTGAATATAGCACGGGTGATTCTGGTGGACAGCAAGACTTTGGTGGCATGATTCGCTTTGGTTGGGAAGCACCAACTAATGTAGTAGATGAGAAGATACAAGAAGCAGTAGAATTAGCGAAAAAATCCGATGTTGCTGTAGTGGTAACTCGTACGTATGATAGTGAAGGTTACGTGGATAATTCTAGTCTGGACTTACCTAATAACCAAGCACAATTAATTAAGGAAGTTGCGAAAGCAAATCCAAATACTGTTGTTGTACAAATGAGTGGTAGAGCCGTACAAATGGATACGTGGGATGACGAAGTACCTGCTATTGTTCAAGCATGGTTCCCAGGTCAAGAGCAAGGGAATGCTATTGCAAATGTATTATTTGGTGAGGTGAACCCATCTGGTAAACTACCAATCACCTTCCCTGTTAATGAAGATCGTACCCCTGTATCAAATGAAAACCAATTCCCAGGGGTGAATGGGGAATCGGATTACTCCGAGGGCATATTTGTTGGATACAAAGGTTATGAAAAAGAAGGTATTAAACCAGCATATGCGTTTGGCCATGGGTTATCCTATACGACATTTGATTATCGTAATGTAAAAGCGAAGGCGAAAAGAAAAGGAAAGGATAAAGACTTAACATTATCCGTTGACCTTAATTTACGCAATACTGGTGATGTAGCTGGAGCAGAAGTTGTTCAAGTATACGCTGGAGCATTACCAACGAATGTGGAAACTCCAACTAAACAGTTAGCAGGTTTTAAAAAGGTAGCGTTAAAACCTGGTAAACAAGAACGAGTGAAAATAGAGCTTGATCCGAAAGCCTTCTCTTATTGGGATGAAGACAAGGGTGAATGGGTAACACCTAAAGGAGAAGTCCCAATTTATGTAGGTAGCTCTTCAGAGGATATACAACTAAAAACAACGATTACGATTAAGTAATATAATCTGAAGTTGGGGTATCTCATACCCCAGCTTTTCTTTATATGCTAGGGAGAATAAGGAAAACAAGGGAGACAATCAGCTTTTAAAAGGGAATCTTTTCTTATAGCTATCATTCTTTAAGATAGGAGGGGTTATAATGCGTAATAAAAAGATAGAGATACTAATGCTATTAACCGGTATCTTAGTAGTGATCATTTTAATCGTTATGCTAAATGCTCCTTCGGCAAATAGTGTTGATATATGGTTAACCACATCAGATCAAAGGAACTTACTCACTCAACAAGAACCATTAGTGTTAGAGGACATCAAGGAAACAGATGTACCTATTATTCAAGTTGATCCCAATGTTTCGTTTCAGACAATGGAAGGTTTTGGGGCGGCGGTTACTGGGTCTTCTGCTTACTTGATCAATCATGAAATAAGCTCAGAGCAAAGAGAAGCACTCCTGTATGACTTATTTTCTAGTGAGGGTATTCGCTTAAGCTTTATTCGTCATGCCATAGGAGCTTCTGATTTTTCAGTTGATAGGGACGGTAACCCGCTAAGCTACACCTATAATGATATGGAGTCAGGAACGGATTATGAATTAGAGCATTTTTCTATAGACAACGATGCGGATGTTATCAGTCTGATACAAGATATTCGTACGATTGATAATCAGGTTAAAATAATGGGTACGCCTTGGACTGCACCAGCTTGGATGAAATATAGTAATCAGTTAAACGGTTCCTATTTGAATTATGAAGATGAGCGTGTTTATGAAGCATACGCGAACTATTTTGTAAAATACATTCAAGCCTATAGAGACAACCAAATTCCAATTGATGCTATTACGATTCAAAATGAACCAGAGCATACCTCGGAATCCTACCCTACTATGAGTATGAATGCCGAGGAGCAAGCGATGTTTATTAAACAATATTTACACCCGGCATTTTCACAACACGATATTCACACCAAAATTTTAGCGTACGACCATAACTGGGAGAACGCCTTTGATTATTCAAACAAGGTTCTTCGTGATGAAGAGGCTAATGCGTATACGAGTGGTATCGCGTTTCATTGCTATGAGGGAGACCCTGAAAGTATGTCGAGGGTGCATGATGCATATCCGGACAAGCATATCTATTTGACAGAGTGTAGTGGTGGTGATTGGAGCGCAGATTTTGGCGATAACCTAAATTGGTATATGTCGAATCTTATTATTGGTGGACCTCGGAATTGGGCGGAAGCAGTGCTACTATGGAATATGGCACTTGATCCTAATGGCGGACCAACGAATGGGGGATGTGTAGTGATTGTCGCGGTGTTGTGACAGTAAATAAAGAAGCAAATGAGGTGTCAAAAAACGTCGAATATTATGCGCTTGGTCATGCTAGTAAATTTGTAAACCCCGGTGCAGTCCGAATAAGTACTACACATTATCAAGGGAAACTAGAAACAGTTGGGTTTCGAAATCCTGATGATTCAATGGTTCTAATCGTATCCAATACAAGTGATCATTCTGAAACGTTTCAAGTCAATTACCAAACCGAATCCTTCACTTACACAATGGAACCGAATAGTGCTGCCACGTTTACATGGTAGGACAGGGACGAGAGATTTTTTGAATTATTTTAAAAAAAAGATTGACATCTAATTCATTAGGTACTATAGTATTTATCATAACTTACAACTACATAAATATTGAATTTTCTTCTTATCCAGAGAGACCGAGGGATCAGGCCCTATGAAGTCTCGGCAGCGGGTTAATGTAAATTAACACTGTGCCAATTCCTGCAAATGTACGTACATTTGAAAGATGAGAAGGAAGTCGTTTCAGTTTATATTTTGAGACCTTCCTTTTTTCTATGGATAAGAAAAAAGGAAGGTCTTTTTCGTTGTGAATGAATAAAGGAGTGGCGTGAGTATATGATTGAATTTCGGAATATATCAAAAACCTTTAAAATTGGCAATCGTGAAGTAAATGCCGTTAAAAATGTATCTCTTTCCATTCAACAGGGAGAGATATTCGGAATTATAGGCTTTAGTGGTGCGGGGAAGAGTACCTTGTTACGACTAGTGAATTTATTGGAGACGCCGACAAATGGTGTAATTGAAGTGCAAGGCATCAATATCGGATCACTCTCCCAAAAGGATGTCAGAAAGCTTCGAAGTAGAATTGGCATGATTTTTCAAAACTTTAACCTATTCGCTTCTAGAACAGTCGCAGGAAATGTGGCATATCCATTGAAGCTTGCTGGTTGGTCTAAAAAAGAAATCGATAAAAGAGTAAGCGAGCTACTTAGCTTTGTTGGCCTTACCGATAAGGCGAAAGATTACCCAGAGCAGTTATCTGGTGGGCAGAAGCAACGAGTTGGGATTGCGAGAGCACTAGCTACCTCTCCAGATATATTAATTTGTGACGAGGCAACATCTGCCCTAGATCCTGATACAACAAGTGAGATTCTTCGTCTTCTCAAAAAAGTAAATAAAGAATTGGGGATTACGATTTTGCTGATCACCCATGAAATGCATGTTATACAGGAGATTTGTGACAAAGTTGCGGTGATGGAGAATGGTGAAGTGATTGAAACGGATTCAGTCTTTAATGTATTTACCAATCCACAGCATCTTACGACACAGCGCTTCATCCAATCCGTACAGCAAGACAGACCATCGGCTTCATTATTAAGGGAATGGAGAAGAAAAGGTGGAAAACATTTATATCGCGTTATCTTTAAAGGCGAAGTTGCCAGTGATCCAGTCTTATCTCGAGTAACTAGAAAATTTGATGTGGATGTCAATATTGTATACGGATCTGTCCGAGAACTTCAGGAGAAATTATACGGAAACTTGCTTGTCTCGTTTGAGGGACAGGAGGAAAATATATCTTCTGTTCTTTCAGCACTACAGCAAGATGTAACAGTAGAGGAGTTGAATGTAAATGAAGGTTGATTGGAGTACATTTTGGCCGCGAATAATGGAAGCTACTGGGGAAACAGTTTTAATGGTTATTATGACACTTGTTCTAGGTTCCATCCTGGGTATAACGATAGGTTTACTTTTATTTGTAACAAGAACAGGTAATATTTTGGAAAATAAGATTGTGTTTAATTTACTGAATGTCTTGATTAATATTATTCGCCCTATTCCGTTCATCATCTTCTTAGTGGCAATTAGTCCATTAACTAGAGCGGTAGTTGGGACAACAATTGGGACGTGGGCAGCAATTTTCCCAATGACGATTGCTTCAGCATTTGGAATTGCAAGGGTAGTAGAGAACAACTTAGTGAGTATTGATTCCGGGGTAATTGAAGCGGCTAAGGCAATGGGAGCAAGTCCTTTACGAATTATTTTCACCGTACTAATTCCAGAGGCGTTAGGACCACTAATTTTAGGATTAACCTTTGTAACCGTAAGTTTGATCGACTTCTCAGCAATGGCAGGAACTGTTGGTGGAGGCGGTTTAGGTCATGTGGCAATGACCTATGGATACCAACGATTTGATGGCAGTGTCATGCTAGTGACCGTCATTATACTGATTATTCTAGTACAGATCGCACAGTGGATTGGCAATACAGTATCAAGAAAGATTATGAGACGATAGACTACTTCAAAGTAAAAATATAAAAGGAGATGGAATGATGAAAAAATGGTTTAGTATGTTAATCGTATTAATTGCAGTAAGTACATTAGTAGCTTGTGGAAGTGATACTACTTCAGGTAATGGAGATGAAGTAGTAGTTAAAATTGGTGTAACAGGAACAGATGGTGAAGTATGGCCAATTCTAAAAGAGAAGGCGAAAGCAGAAGGTATTGAAATTGAATTAGTGGAGTTCTCTGATTACACATTGCCGAATCAGGCGTTAGCAAATGGTGACATTGATCTTAATTCATTCCAGCATATTGCATTTTTATCTCAATTTAATGAAGAGAATGACCTTGATTTAGTACCAATTGGGGCTACAGTGATTGCCCCGATGGGATTATATTCCGAAAAGCTGGAAGATGTAAGTGAAATTAAAGAAGGCGATAAGATCGCTATACCAGATGATCCTTCCAACCAGGCGCGTGCACTGAAATTATTAGATTCAGCAGGATTAATTACGTTAGCAGATGACTTTGGCCTATTTGGTGACCCAAGTAAGATTGTCGATAATCCAAAAAACTTAGAAATTCTACCAATCGTCGCGCAACAAACCCCACGCGTATTACCGGATGTAGCAGCATCTGTTATCAATAATGGGGTTGCAGGGCAAGCAGGATTTGACCCAGTGGAAGATCCAATTTACTTAGAGGACGCAAATGATCCCAATGCATTACCATACGTAAACATTTTCGCCGCACGTTCAGCTGAACAGGATAATGAAACTTATCAGAAGATAGTGGAGCTATATCACGAAGAGGATGTAGTGAAGGCGGTCGAAGCGGATACAAACGGTGGTTCCATTGTAGTTGATATAGAAAAAGCTGAGTTGTTAGAGCAATTTGAAGGACTATAAAGAGCATCTCCATGAGCTAGATGAAGAAGGAAAGTGGGAGAAGGTAATAGAGGGAATGTCTCAGTGACCTAAATGAGGAAGGGAAGTGGGAAAAGGTAACAGAGGGAGTATCTCAGTGACCTAAATGGAGAAGGAAAGTGTAAAAAGGTAACAGAGGGGGCCCTCAGTGACCTTAATGAGGAAGAAAAGCGAGAAAAGGTAACAGAGGGAGCCTCTCAGTGACCTAAATGGAGAAGGAAAGCGTAAAAAGGTAACAGAGGGAGCCTCTCAGTGACCTAAAAGAGGAAGAAAAGCGAGAAAAGGTAACAGAGGGAGCCTCTCTGTGACCTAAAAGAGGAAGAAAAGCGAAAAAAGGTAACAGAGGGATCTCCTCAGTGACCTAAAAGAGGAAGAAAGCGGGAAAAGACAAACAGAGGGAGTAGATGATATTGAGTAAAACGTTAACTGGAGTTGAATTAATCCAAGCATCCATTGAATCAAACGAGGAGCTATATATTGAAACTAGTCAGGCTATACATGCAAACCCAGAAATAGGAAATCAGGAGTTTTTTGCAAGTGAAAAACATGTAGATATTTTGACCAATGCGGGATTTACCGTGGAAACGGCAGTTGCGGGGCATGAAACTTCTTTTTACGCTGTGAAGGATAGTGGAATCCCTGGTCCAGCTATTGCCTTTCTTGCTGAGTATGATGCGCTTCCGGGCTTAGGGCATGCTTGTGGTCATAATATTATTGGAACAACTAGTGTAGCGGCAGCAATCGCACTTTCGAAAACGTTAGATGAAACAGGCGGCCGTGTCGTTGTGCTCGGAACCCCTGCTGAAGAAGGCGGACCTAACGGTAGTGCGAAAGGTAGCTTTGTTAAGCATGGTTATTTAAACGGAATCGATGCTGCACTAATGATCCATCCAGCAGGAAAAACATCCTTAACAGGAGAATCACTCGCTGTTGATCCATTAGATTTTCACTTTTATGGAAAAGCTGCCCATGCATCAGGGTCTCCTGAAAAAGGAATTAATGCATTAGATTCTGTTATCCAGCTGTTTGTTGGTATTAATGCATTACGTCAGCAGCTTCCTTCAGATGTGCGAATTCACGGAATCATAACCCATGGTGGAGATGCGCCTAATATAATCCCTGATTATGCATCAGCGAGATTCTTCATCCGTGCGGAATCGTGGAAGAAAACAGAAGAGGTATCGACTAAGGTACGGGCAATTGCAGAAGGTGCAGCACTTGCTACTGGTGCAACGGTGAAAATTGAACGTTTCCAAAATGAAGTGAAAGACTTCGTGTCCAATCCCTTGCTAGATAGTGTCTTAAAAGAAGAGCTTGAAGCGGTAGGAGAGAAGGTTTGGACAGTAAGAGGAAAAGGGAAAGGTTCAACAGATGCTGGGAATATCAGTTATGAAGTGCCAACTGCTCACCCTTATATAAAAATTGGCCCAGACGACCTCATTGCGCATACGAATGAGTTTAGGGAAGCTGCGAAGTCTCCAGAGGGTGATGCAGCACTTATTAAAGGTGCAAAGGCCCTTGCGAATACAGGATATCGGTTGTTAACAGATAAAGACTTATTACAGGAAGTAAAAGAAGCATTTGAACAAGCGAAAGCAAAGAAAGAATAGTAGAATCATGAAAACGACATAAGCGAGGGCTAGTGATTAGCTATCGCTTATGTCGTTTTATTAAGTGGATGTTTTTAATCTAAATGAATTATATCCGTTAGGAAGCCTTCTCGTCCTGTCCGCTGAAAAAAATAATCAATGCCATAGTGGGAGGCAATTCCCATCACAATGGTCCAACCAACTATACTAAAGGTCATCCAAACCGTAATTTTCCTACGTGTTCCACCAAAGCTCATCGCTAAAATTGCGCCAAGATGGCTACCAATTAAGAATGGGGATAGTAATGCAAGACCAGGAAGACCGTATTTCTTCCAAACGTTTGCTGCTCGTTTCTGTCTCTTTTCTGGTATGTTTTTCCCCTTTTTTTCTCTACGCTTTTGTAGCCATACTTTTACACGGTCCATCATAATGATTAAAAGCCAGATGGTAAGAATATTCCCAGCAAATGCTACGATGGTAACTGGAAGTGCTGGAAGTCCTGCTGCAACACCAATTGGTATGACACCAACTACTTCAAAAAACGGTGTAGCTCCAAGTAAAAAAAGAATGATATAAGCAACATAAACACTCAAGATAGTACCTCCTCTGTCTCCCGTTTATAATATTTTCTTTCTTCCCACCAAAAGATTCCATATTGAAACAGCCCGAAGACTAGGAGAAGCAGTACAGGTAGCCCGGGAATGGAGGGAGTTATGATACGTGATGTGAAAAATACAAATTATCATTCACATAAGGTACAGAATACAATTAGTATACAATATTTTCTAAAAACTCACACTCACTTGTTTGTTGTAAATGTGCTAGTTTTTTCGAGAAGAATCAAATTGACTTTCATAGTAAGGTTCGTTATTATTAAACATAATTTAATAGTAAATTCGATGACGAGAAAGAGTAGTTATGTAAATCTTATCTACAGAGAGTTGACCATGTGCTGAAAGTCAACGTTAAGACCATAATGAAAATCCTCTCCGAGAAGCAAAGTTGAAAGCAATCTTAAACTTTGACGGCATTCTACCGATATCCAGGACGCGTATGATAGTACGTAGTGTCAGAATCTAATAAAAACCACTACTATGGTTTTTTTTATTTGGTTAAAAATTAGATAATGTAGATATAAACTCGCCCCTATGTACTAGATGGGGCGAGTTTTTTTATATAAAAGGGGTGATGGTGTTGAAGGAAACCAGTGTGGAAAGAGAAGGAAGGGTTCGGCAAAAATGGGAGGAGGATGGTACGTTTCAGCGGTCCATAGCTAACCGAGAGGGAAGAGAAACCTACGTTTTTTATGAAGGGCCGCCGACTGCGAATGGCTTGCCACATGCAGGGCATGCGCTTGGAAGAACGATCAAAGACTTTGTAGCAAGGTATAAGACAATGTCTGGGTATCAGGTCTTGAGAAAAGCAGGGTGGGATACCCATGGTTTACCAGTGGAATTAGAGGTAGAAAAGCAGTTACACATTCGCGGAAAGGATCAAATTGAGGAATACGGTGTCGAAAACTTCATTCAGAAGTGTAAAGAAAGTGTCTTTACCTATGAAAACGAGTGGAAACAATTCACAAAAGCACTAGGTTATTGGGTGGATATGGATGATCCGTATGTCACGTTAACGAATGACTATATCGAATCCGTTTGGAATATTTTGTCCACCATCCATGAAAAAGGATACTTATATAAAGGGCATCGGGTTGTTCCGTATTGCCCCCATTGTGAGACTTCTCTTAGCTCCCATGAAGTTGCCCAAGGATATAAGGATGTCTCGGATTTATCCGTTACAGCAAAATTTCGCTTAATGGGTAAAACAAATGAATATTTTCTAGGATGGACAACGACTCCGTGGACATTGCCGGGTAATGTTGCACTGGCGGTTAATCCGAAAATGAATTATGTAAGAGTAAAAAAGGGGACGGAAATATATATTCTGGCAGAAAGCTTGGTAACTACTGTGCTTCAGGAGGATTATGAGATTCTAGAAGTAGTTGCTGGTAAAGACTTAATTGGCCTTTCCTATGAGCCTCCATTTGATTATGTCACCGTAAAAAAAGGACATAAAGTCCTTGGTGCTGATTTTGTTACAGATTCAAGTGGAACGGGCATTGTCCATCTAAATCCTGCCCATGGAGAAGATGATTACAAGGTAATTCATGATCATGGTTTTGATTATGTGAATGTAGTAGATTCAAAAGGACGCTATAAGGAAATGGTTTCCTCGCTTGCTGGGAAATTTGTCAAAGATTGTGATGTCGATATTATCAAGATGCTTTCCCAGAAAAACCGATTATTTGCTAAGCAGAAATATGAACATAGCTATCCCCACTGCTGGCGATGTGACAGTCCACTGCTTTACTACGCAATGGAAAGCTGGTTTATCAAGACAACAGCGGTAAAGGAAGCAATGCAAGCCAATAATCAAGAAGTAGAGTGATTTCCCTCTCATATGAAGGATGGAAGGTTCGGAAACTTCTTAGACAATATGGTGGATTGGAATATAGGAAGAAACAGGTATTGGGGAACACCGTTAAATGTATGGATCTGTAAGGCTTGTGGGAAAGAGAAGGCGCCAAGCTCTATTAAGGAATTAAGAAAGCTTTCAGCAGAAGAAGTGCCTGCTGACATCGAATTGCATAAGCCCTATGTTGATAAAGTACAATTAGTCTGCTCCTGCGGCGGAAGGATGGAACGAACAAGCGAAGTCATTGATGTATGGTTTGATAGTGGTTCCATGCCATTTGCCCAGTATCATTATCCCTTTGAGAACAAAGATATGTTTAATAAGCAATTTCCTGCTGATGTTGTAATAGAGGGTGTGGATCAAACGAGAGGCTGGTTTTATAGCTTATTAGCAGTTTCTACATTGTATACAGGACAGTCCCCTTATAAACGTGTTCTTTCCTTAGGGCATATTTTAGATGAAAACGGACAGAAGATGTCTAAGAGTAAAGGAAATGCATTGAACCCAACAGAATTAATACAGGAATTTGGAGCGGATGCATTACGGTGGGCCCTGCTTGCAGATAGTTCTCCTTGGAATAATAAGCGATTTTCCAAAAAAACGGTAAGCCAAGCGAAATCAAAAGTGATCGATACATTGTTAAATGTCTATACCTTTTATACGATGTATGCGGAAATCGATCAATTTGACCCAAGTCGTGATGTAGGCGGTGTCCAGACAACGTTGGATAAATGGATCGTATCCCGATTGAATACGGTGGTAAAAGAAGTAGTTCAGAGCTTAGATGCGTATGATATTACTAGGGGTGCAAGGTCTATTACAGTATTTATTGATGAATTGAGTAATTGGTATGTACGGCGTTCTAGACAGCGCTTTTGGAGTAGCGGAATGACAGATGATAAACGGGCTGCATTTAGCACATTGTATGAGGTATTAACGAAATTATCACAGCTTATGGCACCTTATACACCGTTTGTTTCAGACGATATTTATACGAATTTAGTGAATGATAGTGTGCATGTATCCGATTATCCTAAGCCAGAAGAATCTCTAATTGATATACAATTGGAGAATGATATGAATGCGGTATTGGAAATAATCGAATTAACAAGGTCTGCTCGCAATACAACAGGAATCAAAACAAAACAACCACTAGCAAACTTGGTTGTCTTGCCGACCGAAAACGCTACCTTAACCGATCTACACCATTATTCCCCAATTATAAAAGAGGAAGTAAATGTGAAAGGGTTAGAGTTTAGGAAGGATTTTCATGATTTGTTACAGCTTCAGCTTAAATTACATTTTGCTGTGGCAGGACCAAAGCTAGGGAAGTCATTAGGTGAAGTGAAAAATATACTTGAAAAACTAGATGACCACCTAAAGGGAAGGTTTGTGGAAGAAGGAGAATTGCAGCTAACTTTACAATCAGGCGAACTGGTCAACCTTACAAAGGAAGACATTCTACTAGAGAAAACGGCTAAAGACGGATATGCCTTAGCGGAAGGAACTAATTTTATCATTCTTTTAGAAGCAACCGTAACGAAGGAATTAAAAGAAGAAGGATTGGTTAGGGAATTTATTCGGGTAGTTCAATCTTATCGTAAGGAATTAAATCTCCCTGTTGATCTACGTGTAGATCTCTATATTCAAACAGATTTATGGCTACAAGAAGTATTGGTGAAATTTGCTCCATTAGTAGAACGTAATCTTATTATAAAGGCGGTTCACTTTGAACATAAACCAATGATGAGAAGCTTTCAAGTGGAGGAATATGAGGTTAATTTATATATTCAATCCTAATTAATCAATCTACCCTAACCAATCATGGATTAACTGGATGATATGTTTCTCTTAAGAAGACAAACGGCTAATAGCGAGAGAGGCAAACCTAAAGCGCTCTGCTTTTAAGGTTTGCCTCTTTGTTTGTTAGCAGCTGAATCGGTTTTCGTTCATTGATTCTGGTCTTGAAATTGTTTGGTCATTAGTATAGATGCCATAAATAGTAGTTCGAGTATATTCATTATAGGAAAGCTATTTAACCACCCAGCTAAAATACCACCTAATACCATACTAAACGTACCAATAAAAAGCCATGGAAAGTGAAATTTCTTCCATAAAATAAAGCCGACAACACCAATAACTAATGTAATAACAATGACCATTAAGGCACTACCCGAACCTTCATACGTTAGCACCCCATTTTTCCAATTTGGACTAAGCTCAAGTCCCACTAAGGTGGTCAACAATTCATATAAAATTAATCCGACTGTCAAAATTGCCGCTAAGACCTTCCACCCGGTTTTTTTCGCTGTAGGTAATCCAGTTCGATAATATGTACTCCAAGCAAATAAAATAAGGGTAGGAGTGATGAAGGCATGTAGCCAATAACGTAGAAGGTTTAAGCTTTCTAAAGTATGTCCTTCTCCAATATATTTCCCCAATGCAATCATGACGTTATCATATACTAATCCAAGTAAAACAAGAAGTATGACATTAGCAAAAGTTAAAAATCCATATTTTCTTGCAAGGGAAATCCCCCAGACCAATAAAATAAAGTTTCCAAGTCCAACGAGAAAGTAAATGAACGTATTCAAGGAGATCACATCCTTTTTGAGTTATTTTTCCCCATTATGAGTTAGATACTCTTTAAATAGTTGGAATAACTTGGATTAGGCTTTGAAAAATATCCTAAAGTAGTATAGAGCATCCCATCTGTTACCTGAAAGAGGGAGAGGCGGAGAAAAAGGTAACAGAGGAAGGATATCAGTTACCTTAAAGAGGAGGAAGCAGAGAAAAAGGTAACAGAGGAAGGTTATCAGTTACCTTAAAGAGGAGGAAACGGAGAAAAAGGTAACAGAGGAAGGTTATCAGTTACCTTAAAGAGGAGGAAGCAGAGAAAAAGGTAACAGAGGAAGGATATCAGTTACCTTAAAGAGGAGGAAACGGAGAAAAAGGTAACAGAGAACACCTTTATTCCAAAAGTGTTCGAAATATTCACCATTAATTTGCTATTTGATTCAATTTTCGATTAACATATACACAACTGGAGGAAGTTATATGTTTACATACACTAAGGATAGCTTTGAAAAAAGAGATTGACCTTGATTCTATTAGAATTTCACAGCTTTCAATCCTATTATAGGTAGAATAATAAAAAGGTTACGAGGAGGAGTATAATGCTTGCAGAAAAAAGATACCACCGGGCGTTTGGTGTGTATGGAATATATGTAGATGATCATAAGCTCTTGCTCATAAACAAAAATGGTGGACCATATAAATATCGTTACAATCTGCCTGGAGGAAGCTTGGAGGAAGGGGAGAGTTTGACCGAGGCGATGGTACGAGAATTTAAAGAGGAAACAGGTATAGATATAGCGATTAGCGAAGCATTGGGGTTATTGATTTCTTCCTTCCGTGGGAGTGGAAGGAGTTTACCGGTGTTCATCATATAGCTGTTTATTATCTAGTGAGGAAAATAGGTGGGGAGATTTCAATCCCGGAAAGCTTTGAGGGGCAGGATTCTCTTGGAGCTGTTTGGGTAAGTAGGGAAGATATTTCACAGGACAATGCATCCCCACTAGTATGGAAAGCATTCGAATGGATCGAAACAAACCATCTTGGACTACAGTTCGTTCACTATGAGACTTGGGAAATTAAGGGGCCGAAGCAATGATAAAAGCAGTGTTACTGGATTTAGATGGGACGCTGCTTAATCGAGATGCTTCGGTACAACATTTTATAGGCAATCAATATGAACGGTTAATTCGACCTATAAGCAATATCGCAAAGGAAACGTATTGTACAAGGTTTATAGAGTTAGACGGTAAGGGTTATGTTTGGAAGGATAAAGTATATCAGCAACTTACACAGGAATGTAAGATTGATGATATCTCTTGGCAGGCATTACTGGAAGACTACATAGAAGAATTTCACAAAAGTTGCGTTCCTTTCCCGAATTTATTAATCATGCTAGAGATGCTAAAAAATGAATCTGTAAAACTTGGGATCATTACAAACGGTATCGGGAAATTTCAAATGGATAATATGAAGTCGCTAGGAATTGAACGCTATGTGGACTGTATCCTTGTTTCCGAATGGGAAGGAATAAAGAAGCCCAATCCTGCTATTTTTCAAAAGGCATTAGCCAAATTGAATGTATCGCCTCATGAAGCAATATACGTAGGTGATCATCCAGAAAATGATGTAATAGGTGCAAAAAATGTCGGAATGGTAGGTGTATGGAAGAAAGATGAAGCATGGACTAGTGAGGACGCTGATTTTGTAGTGGAGGATTTGGGAGAGATTCCGTCCATTTTGCAACGGTTAAATAGGACTGGCGAATGAAATCAGTATTTACTATAAAGTTCTCCTATAAATGCCTTAAGTACACTTACCTAGTTCCTCGCATAGAATAATTTAGAAATTCTATGAAAGGATGGGAGAAAATGTACTATATCCCATATCCATATTATGTACCCTATTATGTACCACCAAATTATGATGTCAGAATGCAGACAAATGGCTACTTGCCTGATGAAAGATGGGGAGTTTGGCAATCCCAAAAATTAAAAGCGAGAGTTTCGCTAAGAGACTATGGTCCGAACTCTTATGTCGTGGACATTAACGCGGCGACAACGCAAAATAAAAACTATCGAACAGCGCTTTGGACAGGCGAACACCTTCAGGTTACTTTAATGAGTATCGGGGTAGGGGAGGATATAGGGTTAGAGGTTCACCCGAATACTGATCAATTCCTACGTGTTGAACAAGGAAAGGGTGTAGTTCGAATGGGGAATCGAAGAGATAACGTAACAATAGAGAAAAAAGTAAGAGACGATTCTGCTATCATGATACCAGCTGGAACTTGGCATAATGTCATCAATACTGGTAATGTCCCATTAAAATTATATTCCATTTATGCTCCACCACATCATCCACGCGGAACCGTTCATCAAACAAAGGCTATTGCATTAGAAGAAGAACTGGACTGATAAAAAGACGCTATCTGATGTATGTTCACCTGCTCCGGAAATATATGTAGACTACTGTTGGTAGGAAAGGGTTGCTTGAGTGTACCTCCTTTTAAATGCAACCGGAACAAGCTTTCTAGGTAAACAATATATTTCTCGGAGCAGGCTATGAAATAATTTTATATATCTGAATGAATTTCATAATTCTTAGTCCATGTCTCCCAACGGTTTTGAGAGTTGAAAAAAGAAGCACCTCCCCAAATCTTGTATAATGGTAGTTGACTATACAACCATAAAAAGACTGAAGGAGTGCTTCTTATGACCATTATACGACAACCAAGTTTATTTGGCATCCAGGAATTATATGACATGGAGCCTACCCAAAAATATGATGCCATTATTGCAGCGATAGACTTGGATAAAATCTATCATGTAGTAACGAAAAAATCACGACTTGGCGCACCGGAAGAACTAAACTATGCCGCCATGATTATCTCTATTTTCGTTAGATATATTGAGCGTATTCCGATGGTAAAGGATCTTATTCAACGCCTCAAGGATGATATTACCTTTAAACTAAATTGCGGGTTCCTAGTTTCAGAGAAGCTGCTGAAAAACTCAAGGATTTTAAGTGATAATAAAATAAAAAAACAAAAAAGGGATACTTTTTATGTGTTTTGCCATAAAAAGTATCCCTTTTTTGCTCATATTCCTCTTATTTTTGGTCTATGAGCTTCATGATTCGTTTTAGATTTGTTACAAATATCGTGGTGGCTCCTTGGATTTCCATACCAAAGAGACCTGAGTCGGTGGCTCTATCGTACCCATGTCGATTCTTTAATTCGCTATTTTTAGCCTCAATCATATAACGGTCTCGAGCTAATTCTTTAAACAATTCGGTCTCTTGAAATGCCTTCTGCTCTTGATGCTCCGTCGATTTTATGCTCACCGTAAGTGTTTTTGATTTGGCACCTTCTTTGTAACAACCCTCTCGCAATGGACAAACCTTACATTTTTCGATATCAAATTGATACTGATATTCAGCGTTCCTGTCTTTTCTGTTCTTAACATATTTTTTTGTCGCTAAATGCCCAGCAGGACAAACATACATATCCGCATCTTTATTGAACTCAAAACCCGTGTCTTTTCGTTCGTTTGTCAACATTGGGTTAAGTTTGGAAACCAGTTGAAAATCTTTTTCTTTAGCTAAGATTAAGTTATCTTTCCCTGAATAAGCTGTATCACCAATGACCGTCTCAACTGTCAGACCTGCTTTTTCACTTTTTTCTACCAGATTTCTTAAATACTTTCCATCACTTTTGTCGCCAGATGTGACCTCTGCCGCCACGATTAAACGTTCTTCTGATATAGCGAGGTGTGTTTTGTAACCAAAGAAACTCGTGTCTTCTGATTTATGACCAGTTCGCGCATCGCGATCGGCGGAGTATTCCGTTGTCTCTTGGCAATCTTCCACTAACTCTTTCAAGTAGTTCAATTTTTTTTGCACGTCTGGAATGTTACGGACATCTTCCTTCTCTACGACTTCAATCAACTTCTCGCAATAAGCCATAGACACTTTTACATCATGCTTATCAGTTGGCTTTTCTGGGTATTTTTCTTTGAGACTTTCATCGAATTCATAAGTTGCTTTCCTAACAGCCTTCGCATGTTCATTTAGATATTGCGCGGCTGACCTCGAACGATGACGAGAATGGGAGTGTGTAGAGTCCACGATTAACGTGGCTTTCACGTCAATCAAATCATGTTCGACAGCGAGTTCGATTGTTTTTTGAATCAGTAAATCTAATAGATTGATATTTTTTAAACGTAACTTACGAAATTGAGTTAAAGAACTAGGATCAATTACAGGATCCTCGGGTGCCATATCTAAAAAGTATTTGAAAGACATATCATATTTAGAGCGTTTCACAACATCTCGATCAGATAATTTATACATCCGTTTCAACAAAAGGTATTTAAACATTCGGACAGGGCAGATTGCATTCCTTCCATTCGTTAAACAATAGTTATCCTCTAATTCCTTGTAAATAAATGAAAAATCAATTAACTCATTGATTCGGCGTAACTCATTGTCTTTTTCTATAATCAAATCATAAAGATTAGAATACGGACTTAATGGAAGGCTTTCTTGTTTTTCTAACATACAATCACCCACTATTTTTATTATGACACTAATTATAAAGTAAAATCGCCAACAAAACATTTTTGTTGGCGATTTTCAGAGACTTTTTCAGCAGCCTCGTTTCAGATAGGGTACCTTCTGAATCCTCTTATTCTCGACTCCTAACGAAATTAGTGGAGTCCAATATTTTGGAGGATGTATTTGAAAAAGTTGTCCTCCAAGCAATTGAAGAAGGTTTTATTACAGATGATACAGTCGCTATTGATGCCACTCATTTTGAAGCTCGTGATCAAGCACCATCAAAAGAAGAAAAGTCAAAACCAGAGCCGAAAAAACGTGGTCGCAAATCCAAAGAAGAGCGTGACCAATGGCTAAAAGAACAAGCTGAAAAGGAAGCTAGTCTGCCTCTTTATGAAAAGAAAATTGAAGCTCAATTAGACGCACCTTTAGATGAATTACGCTCTGAAATGCCTGTAGACCCGAAGTGGGGTGTGAAAAAGAATTCAGAAGGTAAGAATGTTTTTTGGTTTGGCTATAAAGGTAATTTAGCCGTTGGTACGTCGAGTCAGTATATTCTTCAGACTGCTTTTTCTTCCGGAAACTTACATGATAGTAAAGCAGCGATTCCTTTACTGAAAGGAATCCATGAAAATTTATCTCTTTCTTCCTTGTGTTATCAAACCATGGACGCTGGCTATGATTATGAACCCATCTACGAACAGGTACACCGCATGGGACAACGCTCAATCATCGCATACAACAAGCGAAATGAAAGAGAACCAATCGGTTTTGATAAACATTTTGCCCCTACTTGTTTCAGAGAGCATTCTTATCGTTACGACAGTTTTGATGCCAAATATGAAACCTTAAAATATACAAGACCAAAAGAATGTAGTGACTGTCCATTGGCTAACGAAGGCATCTGTCAAAAGGTTTTTAAAATGAAAATAACGACAGATCTTAGAAAATATTCGGCACCAGCTCGTGGATCGATGGCATGGAAAAATATTTTTAAACGTCGCACTGCGGTCGAAAGAGTTAATGCTTATCTTAAAGAATTCTTTCAACTAAACAATGTTCGATATCGTACTGGAAAGCGTGCAAAAGGTCATTTTGACATAGTTACGCTTGTTTATAACGCTTCAAAGTTAGCGGCAGATCGTATGAATGCACAATTAATTCAGCAGCAACAAGCCGCGTGATTATTGTTTTTTAAAAGTATATTTTAGAAATTCTGTAGGTCTGTGAATTTTTAAAAAGAGCAATTATGAAATTGATTCATGTAATAAACTTTTTCTCTTTATTTTTCGATAGGTAATATACACTAACACTTAAAAATAGAACTAGCTTATAATAATAGTAATGATATAAAAAAGGAAGTGCTTCTATGAAAAGAAAAGTATACTTAAACCATGATGGTGGAGTAGACGATTTAGTCTCTCTATTCCTATTATTACAAATGGAAGATGTGGATTTAATTGGAGTTGGCGTAATTCCCGCTGATTGTTACCTAGAACCTGCTGTTTCAGCAAGTAGAAAGATAATAGACCGTTTCGGGAAAGGAAAACAAATTGAGGTAGCGGCCTCTAACTCACGTGGTAAGAATCCTTTTCCAAAGGAATGGCGCATGCATGCCTTTGTAGTAGATGCCTTACCAATTTTAAATGAGCATTTACCAGTGAAAACGAAAGAATCAAAGCTGCCGGCACATAAGCATTTAATTGAATCATTACGTAACAGCACAGAAAAAGTAACACTAGTATTTGTCGGACCATTAACTGACTTAGCTCGCGCGCTAGAAGAAGCACCTGATATTGAAGAAAAAATTGAAAGACTAGCCTGGATGGGTGGAACCTTCCTTGAAATGGGTAACGTCGAAGAGCCAGAACATGATGGGACAGCGGAATGGAATGCATTCTGGGACCCGGAGGCAGTGAAGGTAGTATGGGATTCTACTATCCATATTGATCTGGTTGCGTTAGAAAGTACCAATATGGTTCCTTTAACATTAGATGTCAGAAACCGTTGGGCAAGAGAGAGAAAACATCTAGGGGTAGATTTCCTTGGACAATGCTATGCAGCCGTACCACCGCTAGTTCATTTCCAGACGAATTCGACCTACTTCCTATGGGATGTATTAACAACCGCAACGATTGGTAAAGAAGAATTAGTGAAAAGAAAAGAAGTAAAAAGTATCGTACACGCAGATGGTCCAAGTCAAGGTAAAACAGAGCTATCAGAAAATGGACGAGCTGTTGAATTAGTGTATGAGGCAGATCGGGATGCATTTTTTGATTACATCACAGATTTAGCAAAACAGGCATAGGAGGGAGACAGATGAGGAAAGTTATTATTGATACCGATACAGCAGGTGACGATACGATTGCTATTTTAACAGCACTCCATCACTTTAAGGTGGAAGGGGTTACGATAACGGGAGGAAATGTGGATTTTGATCAAGAGGTAGAAAACGCATTGTACACGATCCAAGTTTTCCAGCCGGATTATCATGTTCCTGTTTTTAAAGGGTATGAAGGACCAATTTTAGGAAGTCAGGAAGGACATGTGACGGTGGAAGATGTACATGGTAGTGATGGGATGGGAGATTCATTTTTCCCTAAAGCGACCCAACGCCCAGAAGAAAAGCATGCCGTCGACTTTATCATTGAAACTGTCAAGGCAAATCCAGGGGAAATAGCCTTACTAGCCATTGCACCACTCACTAATATTGCGATGGCGATGAAAAAGGATCCAACTATAGTGAAGGATATTCCACATATCTATATCATGGGCGGAACAAATAATTCGCTTGGAAATATTACCGCGGCTGCGGAGTATAATTTTTATGTGGACCCAGAAGCGGCTAGGATTGTGCTTCATTCTGGTGTACCGATTACCATGGTAGGCTGGGATATGTGTACAAAGTATTCGGTTATGGGGGATGAGGACCATGCAGAAATTGCAACACTGAATACGGACCTTTCTAAGTTCTTTATCGATATTAATCGTGTTGTATTGAAGTTTAATCGAGAGGTACATAAAATCAACGGAACAACCCATCCAGATACCTTATTAGTGGCAATTGCTGCGCATGAAGAGCTGATGTCGAAGTATGGGGAATATTATGTGGACATAGAGACAGCTGGTAATATCACGAGGGGCTATAGTATGGTCGATATTAATAACCGAAGTGGTAAAAAGGCAAATGTTAGGGTTTGTGAAGTAGTAAATAGAGAAGGGTTTAAAGAAACGTTACTAAAGGTATTAGAAGGATAATTGAAGGAAATTTGGGCCAAGGATTACTTTTTTAGGAATTGTAATCTTTGGTTTTTTTATTATATCCATCTTTTAAACTGCATATTGATATAAAAAAATGGGTTCATTAGAAAAGAATTTATGGTATGGTATTAATATAGGAAATAAATGGTATCTCATAATCCGAGGTATCATTTATTTTGATGAGAAAAGTGTATAAATATCTGTTCAAATATGGATATAGATACTGTAAAATTTATGTTAAATCTAACTTTTTCAAAAAAACATACAAGTTTACTCTTGTATACTGAAATAAGTAAGAGTTATAGGGGAATAAGAGGAGATAACTATGAAAATATTAATTACAACCGAATGGTACGCACCTACCATTAATGGTGTAGTTACGTCAATAGTTAATTTAGAGAAAGAGTTAAATAGATTAGGTCATGAGGTAAGAATTCTTACGTTATCAGATCGAAACCGATCTTATAGAAGAGATAATGTTACATATATTCGTTCGATTAGTGCAGGAAAAATATATCCAGGTGTAAGGGTTACTTTTTCCAAGGTTAATCGATACATTGAAGAGTTGGAGGCATGGAAACCGGATGTTATCCATTCTCAATGTGAATTTAGTACGTTTCGTATCGCAAAACATATAGCGAAGAAATGTAGAATTCCGATTGTTCACACTTACCATACGGTCTATGAGGATTATACCCACTACTTTTCGCCTAATCAGAAGTGGGGGAAACGAATGGTGGCGTTATTCTCGAAAAGAGTCCTAAATCAAGCATCGTATGTTATCGCACCAACGAAAAAAGTGTATTCTATCCTCACTGGTTATGGTGTACATCAACCTATTGAAGTAGTGCCAACAGGAATTGATTTGAAAAGGTTCAATCTTCAACTGTCAGGTGATGAGAAGAAGCGATTACGTGAAAAACATAACATACCGATAGAGAATAAAGTGTTACTCTCCGTTGGTAGATTAGCAAAAGAGAAGAACTTAGAGGAAATCTTAACCTTTGTGTCAACTATGCAAAAGGATAATTTAACCCTATTGATTGTAGGGGACGGTCCATACCGAAGTGAACTAGAGAATATCGCATCTAAGCTTGGTATAACAGATAAGGTCATTTTTGTAGGAATGATTCCCCCAGAGAAAATTGCTAGCTATTACCAATTAGGGGATGTATTTGTCAGTGCGTCCAATTCGGAAACACAAGGATTGACCTATATTGAGGCATTAGCTAATGGACTTCCAGCATTATGTCGTAGAGATGCATGTTTAGAAGATGTGATTGAAGATGGCAAGAATGGATGGCAATATGATTCATTTGAACAATTTCAAGAGGTCTTGAATGCTATGTTAGGTGATCAAGACTTATACAGGAAATTAAGTTATCATGCTAAGGAAGGTGCGGTTCGAAAATATTCCTCGGTGAATTTTGCTGAGACATTAGAGAGACTATATGAACATACTATACAAAACTATTTACACGCTGAAGAAGTGTCGGTATCAATAAAGTAAAATAAGCTGAGGTACGAAAATGGAAAAACCAAGAATGCGGAAATTGATTAACATCCTTACAATTATCTTTACGATAGCAGCGATCGCTTTCTTAATCTATGGATTGAAGACAGATATTTTTTACTCGGAGCATGCTTTAGTGGACTTTGTGAGTCAATTTGGAATATGGGCTCCGTTAGTATTTATTATATTTCAGGCAATTCAAGTTATTATCCCAGTAATCCCAGGAGGATTAGGCTTACTTGCAGGAGTACTCCTCTTTGGGACGACAATGGGATTTGTTTATAACTATGTTAGTATCTGCTTAGGATCTATTATCGCTTTCTTAATAGCTAAGCAATATGGACAGAGCGTTATTAAAGTGTTGTTTAGTAAAAAAATGCAAGAAAAGTATTCGAATGTGACTGAACATAAAAACTTCACTAAGTACTTCGCCATTGCTATTTTTCTCCCGTTAGCTCCGGATGATTTCTTATGTTATTTGGCAGGGACAACTAAGATGAAGTTACGACATTTTACTATCATTATCTTATTAGGGAAGCCTTTTGCAATAGCGATGTATACGTTTGGATTAGATTTTATAATGCGAAAACTATCGATATTAATTTAACAGAATTGAAGGGAAACTTTTACACCATGCAAATGAAACAGAATAAGGTATTACTATATGCAGGGTCACTTAAGCTAGTAGAGAAAAGTGGCGTAGGACAAGCAGTTCGTCACCAGATGCAAGCATTGAAGCTAGCCGGTGTCCCATTCACGATGAATAGTAAGGAAGAGTATTCTATTATCCATCTGAACACTATATTTCCTGATTCCTTACTTAAAAGTAAACGGGCAAAACGAAAAGGGAAAAAAGTAATTTACTATGCGCACTCAACTATGGAGGACTTTCGTAATTCTTTTCGAGGATCTAATCTTATAGCTCCATTGTTTAAGAAGTGGATTACCTATTGTTATAACAGTGGAGATTTGATCATTACGCCAACAGAGTATTCAAAAGAGCTACTAGAGGGTTATGGACTTAAGCGCCCGATTGTTAGTCTGTCAAACGGAATTGACACTGATTTTTTCAAGAGAAATGAAGAAGCGCGTAGGAGATTCCGTGATAAATATCAAATACCAGATACGGATAAGGTCGTCATTTCTGTTGGCCATTATATTGAACGCAAAGGAATATTAGATTTTGTTAAGCTAGCAGAAAGAATGCCTAACTATCAGTTTTATTGGTTTGGTTATACGAATTTAAACCTGATTCCAAATATGATAAAAGAAGCGATAAAAAAGCAGCTACCAAACTTACATTTTCCTGGCTATGTGACCAGAGAAGAAGTACGGGACGCCTATTGTGGTAGTGATTTATTTCTGTTCCTTACCCATGAGGAGACAGAAGGCATCGTATTACTAGAAGCGTTGGCAGCGAAAATTCCAATCTTAGTTCGGGACATTCCGATATATAAAAATATGTTTAAGGACCGGGAAACGGTTTATAAGGGAAAAAGCATAGAGGAGTTTGAGGAATTAATAACTCAAATTCTGGAAGGGAAACTACCAGATTTAACCGAGAAGGGCTATAACATGGCTTTAGAGCGTGATATAAAAGTGGTTGCGCAAAAGCTTTTGAGTATTTATGAACAGGAATAAATTTGAAGAAAGCCCATTCCTTTTACTCTGGATTTACAGCTAAAAAGGACAGCCCACCCCTTAAGTAGAAAATAAAAAAGGTGGCAAGTCCTCCAAAATAGCAAAAGCTAAACTAAATGGTGACTGGATGGTTAGTCACCATTTTTTAGTGGCTTAGTAGTTTTATTCGTACTTTTCTTTATCGTTAACATGAAGATTGATCCGATTAATAGAATAACCCCAACAATCTTCCAAATCGTTATTTCAATCGGGAAGAATGGAAAAGAGATAATGGCAAGCAATACTGGACTGAATGCTCTCATTACGTTAGCAATTGCAAATCGTAAATACTTGAGTGCTTGATATAATAAAATAGTCCCCAGAAAACCGGTTAGGAAAGAGGATAATACAATAAAGCTAACCCCATTAACATTCCCCCAGTTCGTAGTAAGCTCTCCTGAAAAAATCACATAAATCATGACAAAGACCAATGTTATACCATTATTGGTGAACAGAATAGAATTGGAGCTCTTTTCCTTTGACATTGATTTCTTAATATAAATATTAGTTAACGCAAAGAAAAAAGTATAAAGAAGCGCAAAGATAACACCGGGTAGGTTAGTTGTGTTATCCCCTTTATCGACAAAAAGAAAGCCCCCGAGAATTGCTAGGGTCATGAAGATAGATTCTCGTAAGGAGATTTTTTCCTGTAATAAAAAAATAGATAGAAGAATAGCGAATACGGTATAAAACCTACCTAAAAAACCAACCTCCACTGGTGAAAGCAAATTCATGCTTAAAAAAAGAAAGATAACACCTAATGAATTGAATAATGCTAACAGGATAATTTCCTTTTCAAAATAAAACGTCACATGCTGTTTCGTAATAATACCAAATAATATACTTACCACAATAATGGTTACCACATTGATGAAAGACGCCTTTGCAGGACTCATATGTGCCAATCCAAATTTAGAAATTAATGGACCAATTGCCATCGTTAGAACGGATAGTAAATTAAATAGATGCCCTTTTTGGGTATTAGTCATACTCCTACTCCCCCTCATGTTTTATATACCTTTCATTGTAGTTGATTAAAGGGGAAGAAAAAGTGTAAGTTGTTAGTATATATTTCACCTTTTAGCGGAGGGTCTAATGCAATTACTTTATTATTACATCCATTTATTTGTTCAATGTTCGAACAACAATACAAATCAACCTATTAAGCTGACCAGAAATGACATAAGCAACATCCTCCAATGTACTGAGCGAAATGTTATTCATATTCTGAATCGTATGGAAGAGAAAGAATGGATTATTCGAGTGCGTGGGAAAGGAAGAGGAAATCCAACCGTTATTACCTTTACGAAATCTATTATAGATATGCTGACGTATATGGAAGCTACAGATTTTAATGGCTTAATCACATATTTAGAACGGCATGATATATTACGTAACCATCATCACGTGTTGGATACTATACTAAAGAAATTGTTTGGTGCGAGGAAAGATATTACGCAACTAGAGGATAAGGAGTATTTACATATTCCGTATTTTCGGCCATTTCATTCTTTAGATCCATCACAAGTAGAGCGGCAAACGGAAAGGCATTTGGTACAACAACTATTTGATACCTTAGTTACGTTTAATAAAGATATGGACAAAGTAGAACCGAGTATTGCCTATTATTGGGAAAGGGATGAGAGTGGAAAGGTATGGACATTTTACCTTAGAAAAGGAATTCCGTTTCATAATGGTAAGATGTTAGATGCTGAGGATGTAAAATTCACTTTCGAAAGACTTAAGGATACGCCAGCAAAATGGATTGTCGCATATTTAGAAAAGGTGAATAGTATTGGTTCACATGCCATACAATTTCACTTTACGATTCCGATTGTAAATTGGCCACTTATATTATGTTCACCTAAAGCGTCTATTGTTCCAAGGGGGTTTGCGGAACAAACGGTAGAAGCGTTCTCTCGAGAACCAATTGGAACAGGCCCGTACAAGGGAAGCTGCTGAAAAACTCAAGGATTTTAAGTGATAATAAAATAAAAAAACAAAAAAGGGATACTTTTTATGTGTTTTGCCATAAAAAGTATCCCTTTTTTGCTCATATTCCTCTTATTTTTGGTCTATGAGCTTCATGATTCGTTTTAGATTTGTTACAAATATCGTGGTGGCTCCTTGGATTTCCATACCAAAGAGACCTGAGTCGGTGGCTCTATCGTACCCATGTCGATTCTTTAATTCGCTATTTTTAGCCTCAATCATATAACGGTCTCGAGCTAATTCTTTAAACAATTCGGTCTCTTGAAATGCCTTCTGCTCTTGATGCTCCGTCGATTTTATGCTCACCGTAAGTGTTTTTGATTTGGCACCTTCTTTGTAACAACCCTCTCGCAATGGACAAACCTTACATTTTTCGATATCAAATTGATACTGATATTCAGCGTTCCTGTCTTTTCTGTTCTTAACATATTTTTTTGTCGCTAAATGCCCAGCAGGACAAACATACATATCCGCATCTTTATTGAACTCAAAACCCGTGTCTTTTCGTTCGTTTGTCAACATTGGGTTAAGTTTGGAAACCAGTTGAAAATCTTTTTCTTTAGCTAAGATTAAGTTATCTTTCCCTGAATAAGCTGTATCACCAATGACCGTCTCAACTGTCAGACCTGCTTTTTCACTTTTTTCTACCAGATTTCTTAAATACTTTCCATCACTTTTGTCGCCAGATGTGACCTCTGCCGCCACGATTAAACGTTCTTCTGATATAGCGAGGTGTGTTTTGTAACCAAAGAAACTCGTGTCTTCTGATTTATGACCAGTTCGCGCATCGCGATCGGCGGAGTATTCCGTTGTCTCTTGGCAATCTTCCACTAACTCTTTCAAGTAGTTCAATTTTTTTTGCACGTCTGGAATGTTACGGACATCTTCCTTCTCTACGACTTCAATCAACTTCTCGCAATAAGCCATAGACACTTTTACATCATGCTTATCAGTTGGCTTTTCTGGGTATTTTTCTTTGAGACTTTCATCGAATTCATAAGTTGCTTTCCTAACAGCCTTCGCATGTTCATTTAGATATTGCGCGGCTGACCTCGAACGATGACGAGAATGGGAGTGTGTAGAGTCCACGATTAACGTGGCTTTCACGTCAATCAAATCATGTTCGACAGCGAGTTCGATTGTTTTTTGAATCAGTAAATCTAATAGATTGATATTTTTTAAACGTAACTTACGAAATTGAGTTAAAGAACTAGGATCAATTACAGGATCCTCGGGTGCCATATCTAAAAAGTATTTGAAAGACATATCATATTTAGAGCGTTTCACAACATCTCGATCAGATAATTTATACATCCGTTTCAACAAAAGGTATTTAAACATTCGGACAGGGCAGATTGCATTCCTTCCATTCGTTAAACAATAGTTATCCTCTAATTCCTTGTAAATAAATGAAAAATCAATTAACTCATTGATTCGGCGTAACTCATTGTCTTTTTCTATAATCAAATCATAAAGATTAGAATACGGACTTAATGGAAGGCTTTCTTGTTTTTCTAACATACAATCACCCACTATTTTTATTATGACACTAATTATAAAGTAAAATCGCCAACAAAACATTTTTGTTGGCGATTTTCAGAGACTTTTTCAGCAGCCTCGTACAAGGTGAAGTCTCACAATACGAATCTTCTTTCGCTTTCGGTACATCAAACCTATTTTAAAGAGAGGGCTCATATTGATGAAATCTTCATTCATGTTATGCCATCAGTTGAAAGGTTCATGAATATAAAAGAGATTGAGGAAGAGCCACTTTTTTATATCCCATTTACTTGGAATACAAATACAGACAGGGGGTATAAGAATGTGGAAAAGGGACATTTATCCATCAAGTATCTCATGTGGAATATGCGGAAGGAGAAAATCAGGTCTAATCCTTCACTGAGAAAAAATTGGCGATGCTTTTACATAAACAGCGTATGATAGAGACGCTTGGCTATCCTAGGTATGAGCAGGCTGATGCCTTTTATCAGGAAAACACAGTAACTGCAGATAAAGTACTACCTCATGTGCCTAGTCAGGTGGACATTAATGAGCGGTTATTAATCCTATCCTATGAGCTTGCTCCACATGAAGCAGATATCAAGTGGATAGAAAGCGAATGTTCTAAATACGGGATTAAAATAGAATGGAAGGTCGTTGCCTATGCCAATTTCATGGAGGAGGCAATGGAAGCAGACTTGGTATTATCCGAATATGTCACGGAAGATGTAGAAGAAGTAGCGTTATTAAACTTATTCCGATCTGAGACTAGTATTCTACATAATGTACTAGATCAAGAGTATGGTAGTATACTTCAGGATTTATATGAACAATGCCTTCAGCAAGAGTCTAAGGAGCATAGAATGGAATTAATTAAGCGAATGGAAAGTATTCTACTAAATCACCATATCGTCATGCCATTATATTCAACGTATCAGAAGGCGTTATACCATGAACGGTTAATGGGGGTATCGTTAAGCACGATTGGTTTGATGCCGTTTAAAGATTTATTTTATAGAATTCCTAATTAGAGTCAGTGAGCATAAAGCAAACTGGCTCTAATTAAGAACGATAGATTTTCTACGGTTTAGACTTACTATCTAATGTTATGAGTTCTCAAATGTCTGTCCGATTTCCTTCTCAGCCAAAATCTCATTCGCAGCCTCTAACTCTTTATGCTCCTTAACCGAATCACCAACCATTTTATTTAAAGAACCAAATGGATAATTCTGTTTCAGTCCATTTTGCGCACTTATTTTCCCATCTACGTTTGCCTCGGTTGGCAGATTGAATTTACGTTTTTCAGTTTCGTTTGCCATGACCATCACCTCTTAGTAATATCCTCTCTTATAGGATAAGTTTTATTCCAGGAGCATATTTTTTTCGTTCAACTTGAAAATAATTTAGACTGGGAATACGACTGAAAATGAGGGGATCTTATGTTACCTGTATATAGCGATGTTATTCAGTTTCGAGGAAGCCATTATGATTTTGGTTATTATCAAGGAGAATTACTAAAGGATTCTCCTATACTTAAGAATAGAGAAAAACAGTGGAGTTCAAAAAGGAAATATCACTTTTCGATAGATGAACAAGAGGTACAAGCTGCGATAAAGCGTTTAGTTCCAGGAGTATGGGATGAAATAGAAGGATTAGCAGATGCGTTGAAATGGAATAGGCATGATGCAATTCGTGAGTTTGGTGGGTATTATTTAGAATATGGGAGAATTGGATGCTCTATTTTCACTGGGAAGGACTATTTGATAAGGAATTATGATAATCATCCTGCTTCCTATGAAGGACGGTATGTGTTTTACCAACCTACAGATCAAGGGTATTCCATGGTAGGGCCATCCATGCAAATAACTGGTCGGATTGATGGAATAAACGAAAAAGGGCTTGCTATGGGATATAATTTTGTTAACCGTAAGAAATCTGGTAGTGGTTTTATTTGTAATATGGTTGGTAGGATCATTTTAGAGACATGCGCAACAGTGGAAGAAGCAGTAGAAGTACTAAAAGAAATTCCCCATCGGCATTCATTCAGTTATGTCCTATTAGATCAAAAGGGTAAAACCTATGTAATCGAGGCATCCCCGAGAAGAGTTGATGTCCACCATGGGAATGCTTGTACGAATCATTTTGAATTGCTTTCAGAGGAGAACCGATACCGAATGGATGAATCGGTAGCAAGGCAACGTGCCATAATGAATCAAGGGGAGAATCTGCTCAACCCATATCAAGCTTTTCAAATGATGAATGATACAGATAAGGGAGTTTTTTCTTCTAAATATGGTGCATGGGCCGGTACGTTACATACGGCAGCGTACTTTCCTCATGAGCTAAAAGCATGGTTCTCATTAGGTGGAGACCAGCATCCGATTTTATTTGATTTTAAAAAGTGGTTAGCTGGCGATAAAATGATGGTAAGAAAAGTAAAAGGAAAACTTGATGTAAAAACACCTTTTGTTAATATGGTACACTTTACTGAGCCAGAGTTTTTGATATAAGACAACAACCAACCAATCGTCTAGTTTGATTGGTTGGTTGTTTATTAAGATATTGATTTACCACGGCTAGCGATAGCACTGGCGAACTGATTAGCTATTTTTTCGCCAATATCTTCCCACTTCGTTTTGTTACGTATTTGCCCATCCTTATCAAGAGGCTCCTGGAATTGATTAATGCCAGTAGCCGCAAGTAATGAATTCTCGTTCCTGTCTAGCCCAATATGTACAATATGTTTAATAACGAAAGGTTTGCCGAATTCAATAAAGGCTCCATCCCGATCCAATTCTCCTTCTAAAACATGAAATGGCATTCTTAAATAGATGGTCTCTCCTCCATCGCGGTGAAGTGTTGCATCAAGAAACGCCCCATCATATTCCCAACTACCACACAGGCTTAGCCCGAACTGCTTTGCTATGATACGTGCTTGTCCGAAATAGGCAGTTTTCCCTTCTATTTCTGATTGAAGTTCAATCATCTAATCACTCCTTCGTCTATCTTTGCTTATAGTATTTACAAAAAATGGTATACAATACCTTCTTACTGTTGATTCCTTGTTTTTTACGGTAAAATGTTGATAATACTAATGGACAAGCGGTGAACAGAATGTTGAAGGATACAGGAGAACGAGTTATCCCGGATAAAATGAAAGTATTAAATGGTTTATTGATTGAACATATTGCAAGATATCACTTTGCTACAGAATATGTATATGGTCGAGTATTAGACTTCGCAAGTGGTTCTGGATATGGAAGTCATATTATGGCCAAGATGTGTAAGAATAAGGTGCAGGAAGTAATCGGAGTCGATATTGATCAAGAAACAGTGAAGTATGCAAGGGGTACATATTATCATCCACTGACGAAGTTTAAAATAGGGAATGTAGTGGATCCTGGATTACCAGATGAGTTAGGACAATTTGATTGCATCGTAAGTTTTGAGACCATAGAACATATTCGCGAAGAAGAGCAGTTTATGACTAATATCTATACGATGTTAAAGCCTGGTGGCACGTTGATGTTGTCCACCCCATTTGGGGAAGGTAGAGGGATACCGAGTGGACAGGAGTATCATGTCCATCAGTTAACAGTAGACGAGTTTAAGGGGTTATTTAAGGAATACCAATCTACAGAGTTTTATTATCAAAAGGGAGCATTGATTCAGCCTGCATTTGCAGCGGAGGAGAGGGAATTTCCTCTTGGAATAGCGATTTGTAAGAAATAGTCAACTGGAATTGCCGCGCTAATTAGCGCGGTTTTTTTGTGGGAATTTATTACCTAGTGGGGGTATGTTTAGAGGGAAGGGTACTTGTTTAAGAAAGGGAAGTAACGAGTATAAGAAACCCTTTGGGGGTATCCTTATAATGAATGCAAGGAAAAAGTAAAGTTGTTGACAATTATACTGTAGGGGGGTATAGTATGATTGAAGCAAAGGAAAGTAGGTGTTCGAATGGATCAATTTTTACATGATCACCCAATTACCCCTAGAACAGATGCAGAGAAGCAAGGGGTAGTTAATCGTTTAAAGCGAATTGAAGGACAGGTTCGGGGTATTCAGAAAATGGTTGAAGAAGACCGTTACTGTGTCGATATTTTAGTACAAATCAGTGCAATAAATGCAGCTTTGAAAAAGGTTGGATTCCAAGTTGCCGAGCGACATGTGAAGCATTGTGTAAGCCATGCCGTGAAGTCTGGTGAAGGAGAAGCGTCAATTGATGAATTAATGGAAGTGTTAAAACGACTTTCTAAATGAGGGGGTATCCGAGATGAGTGAGTCCAGACAAATTACGGTTGGTGTCACTGGGATGACCTGCGCAGCGTGTTCTAATCGAATTGAAAAGGTTTTGAATAAAATGGACGGCGTGGAAGCCCAAGTTAATTTAACAACAGAAAAGGCCAGTGTCCATTTCAATCCGGATGCAGTCACCGTAGAGGATATTACAACCAAGATTGAAAAGCTTGGTTACGGTGTTCAGCTTGAAAGGTTAGAGCTTGATGTCTTCGGGATGACCTGTGCGGCTTGTTCAACTAGGATTGAAAAGGTGCTAAATAAAGAAGAGGGTGTTAAACAGGCTACCGTAAACCTTGCAACCGAAAGTGCCTCCATTGAATTTAATCCTGCACTTGTTAAAGAATTAGATTTGATTGGAAGAATTGAAAAGCTAGGGTACGATGCGAAGGTGAAGGCAGATAAAGAAGAAAAACAAACTGAGAAAGAAAAGCAGCTGCAAAAAATGAAAACGAAATTAATCATCTCTGCGATTCTTTCTGCACCATTATTATTAACCATGCTCGTTCATTTAGCTGGTGTATCCATTCCAGATATCTTTATGAATCCGTGGTTCCAGTTTGCACTTGCGACACCTGTACAGTTTATTATCGGCTGGCAGTTCTATGTTGGAGCATATAAGAATCTGCGTAATGGTGGGGCCAATATGGACGTGCTTGTCGCACTTGGTACTAGTGCAGCATATTTTTATAGTCTTTATGAGGCATTTATTACGCTTCGTCATCCAGGGCATCTGCCACATTTATATTTTGAGACAAGTGCCATTTTAATTACTTTAATTTTATTTGGAAAATATTTAGAAACAAGCGCAAAAAGTCGGACTACTGTTGCCATTTCTAAGCTACTAAACTTACAAGCAAAACAAGCAAGAGTAGTGCGTAATGGCGCGGAAATGATGATTCCAATGGAGGATGTTGTGGTTGGCGATCGTCTCATAGTAAAACCCGGTGAGAAAATACCCGTGGATGGTATTGTTGTGAAAGGGAGAACATCGGTTGATGAATCCATGATTACCGGAGAGTCTATACCGATTGAGAAAGATATCAATGCAAGTGTCATTGGTTCGACTATTAATAAAAATGGAACGATTGAAATGGAAGCGAAGAAAGTTGGGAAGGATACCGCTCTTGCATCCATCATTAAAGTGGTGGAGGATGCCCAAGGCTCAAAAGCGCCTATCCAACGATTAGCAGATGTCATTTCGGGTTACTTTGTACCGATAGTAGTGGGAATTGCGCTCGTAACCTTTGGTGTTTGGATTTTGTTTATTACTCCAGGTGAATTAGAGACAGCTTTGGTAACGGCAATTGCAGTATTAGTTATTGCCTGTCCATGTGCATTAGGTCTCGCAACGCCAACCTCGATTATGGTTGGTTCTGGTAGAGCTGCTGAAAGTGGAATCCTTTTTAAAGGTGGGGAGCATCTAGAGCGTACCCATCAACTTAATGCGATTGTACTGGATAAAACCGGTACAATTACGAAGGGTAAGCCTGAGGTTACCTATTTTACAGCTGATGAGGAAACGTTATCGCTTGTAGCTAGTGCTGAAAAAGGGTCTGAGCATCCTTTGGCAGAAGCAATTGTAGCCTATGCTACTGAAAGAAACGTACCTTTTGTTGAGCCGGCGTTTTTTATCGCAATACCTGGACATGGTATAGAAGCTAGAATTCATGACAAGACCGTGTTAGTAGGCACTAGAAAATTAATGAATGACCACCATATTACCGTTACTAGTGCGGTAGAAGCTGAGCTAGTGGATTATGAAATGAAGGGCAATACAGCGATGTTAATTGCAGTAAATGGTGAGTTAAAAGGAATCGTAGCGGTAGCCGATACGGTGAAGGACACTGCTAAAGATGCTATAAAAGAGCTAAAAGAGCAGGGACTCGAAGTGATTATGCTTACCGGTGATAATGAACGCACCGCCAAAGCTATTGCTGAACAAGTAGGAATCGACCATGTCATTGCCCAAGTATTACCAGAGGAAAAGGCTAACCGAGTAAAAGAGATTCAATTACAAGGGAAAAAGGTTGCGATGGTTGGGGATGGCGTAAATGATGCTCCAGCCCTTGCGGTAGCTGATATTGGTATTGCAATCGGTACCGGTACAGAAGTTGCTATTGAAGCTGCTGATGTAACTATCCTAGGCGGAGAATTACTATTAATACCAAAAGCCATTAAAATTAGTAAAGCAACGATAAAAAATATCCGTCAAAACTTATTCTGGGCATTTGCTTATAATAGTGCGGGTATTCCAATTGCTGCCCTTGGGTTGCTTGCTCCGTGGATAGCAGGAGCTGCCATGGCATTTAGCTCGGTAAGTGTGGTAACCAATTCACTTCGCCTAAAACGAGTAAAAATATAAATTATCTTTGGGGACGGTAGATAGTCCTGTCCCCAATACTTACTTTTCATATCTGAAAGGAGATATATAGGATGCAATCTTTAACACTAGATGTAAGAGGCATGACTTGTGGGCATTGCAAAATGTCAGTAGAAGGTGCACTGAACGAATTAGAAGGTGTATCTAATGTAGAGGTGGATTTAGCTACTGGCAAAGTTACCGTGACTTACGATGAGTCGAAAGTAACGTTAGAAGCAATGCAAGAGGCAGTAGAAGAACAAGGCTATGATGTAGCTTAACAAGAAAAAGCAGGCACTTCAAACATGTGTCTGCTTTTTCTTATGTGTTAGAATGGTCTATCCAGCAGGGGGTGTGGCTTGAACACTAGATATATGAGAGGTGGAGATTTGTTAAATCCTGAAGCTAATAGCTGAAATCCTGAAACACCTCCTTCAAATCCTGAAGACAGGCGCCCAAATCCTGAAGTCCCCCTCCCAAATCCTGCAAAGCCTGAAGAATATGTCAACTAAGCTTATAAGGCATCTTTTGAACCTTGCAGCACTAGTCAAACTTGCGTAAGATTACCATATAAACCAACAAGGAGAATGATAATGAAAGAATACTACTATGATAAGCTCCTTAACATACATACAACTGGCAAACGTGTAGCTAGTAATCATATCAATCACTACTATCCGTATGAACCTACCCCATATCAAGCATTAGAGGTGCTGTTTGGCCAATATGAGGTGAAGAGTGCCGATCAATTTGTAGACTTTGGATGTGGGTTAGGGCGGATGAATTTCTTTATCCATCACCATTATCATGCTAAGGCTACAGGAATCGAAATGAATGAGGCTTTCTATCATAGAGCAATCGAAAATCTAGAAAGCTATAGAAAAAAGGCGAGGAAATCTACAGATAATATATCGTTTAAACATTGCCTGGCCGAAGACTATGAAATTAGCGAAGCAGATAATCGATTCTACTTCTTTAATCCATTTTCTATTCACATTTTCCAGCGTGTCATTAACCGGATTCTTCTATCCGTAGAGGCATTCCCAAGGCAAGTGGATATTATCTTGTACTATCCTTCAAAGGAATATATCTTCTATTTGGAGAATCAGACCGTGTTTCAATTGGAGCAAGAAATAGGACTACCTTATGAAAATAATCCGAATGAGCGATTTTTAGTATACCGATGGAATAATGAAGAATAAGGAAGGGTTTTGCGTGTTACTGTCGAATATGGTAAGAAGGAGTGTGAGAAGATGAAGAGCCCAATTCAAAACAAAGTCAACACCATCTTTATACATGTGCGTGATTTGAAGCGTTCTGTAAAGTGGTACAGTGAACTAATTGGCCAACCGTACGACTTATCTACCGTAGCAAGACCAGTTTACAATCTACCGGTAAATCAAGAAGTAGGTATTACATTAGATGCTGGCCCTGAAAATATGAAAAAGGGTGCCGGAGGATTAGGATATCCTCTATTTAACTTCCATACAGAGGATATAGACCAAGCATATGAATTTGTGACACAACTAAATTATGATATAGCATCCGAAATTATAAGATTTGATGATTTGTCCTTTTTTACAGTTCGTGACCCAGATGAGAACATCATCATGATATGCTCGGGCTAGACAGGTGGGGGATTATGTGAAGATAACATTTGATAATATTGACATCGTAGGTCATGTTATAGCAGAGAACGAGCTTTATAAGCATTATCATTATTCAGAAATACTGATTCGATATGATAGTAATTTTATCGGATTTAAACGAATGCCTACGATAGATGAGTTTAAAGAGGCAGAAGCTTATCTACGAGAATTTCATCAGAAAAAGGCTCAAGACCATGTGAAATTTGAATTTCCTCCAGATCAGAAGCTGACGGATGAACTTTATCAATACGTACAAGAACAGAACTATACAATCGGGACTAATGAGTTGTACAGCATAAAGCCTCAAGATTTTCCTGAGGTGTCTATTAATCCAGATATTCAGGTGGAAGAGGTTAATTCTAGTACTTATAAGGACTATTTAACATTACAGTATGAGCAGGATGTACAGTTTGGTGAAAGCTATGCTGAAGCAAAGAAGATACTTCATCATGCTAATTTTCAAAGTGATAGAGTAGTTCAAATTATTGCGTACGATAAGGATATCCCTGTTGGTGCGGTGGACGTTATTCTTCAGGATCTTACGGCAGAAATGGACAATCTATTTGTGCAAGATTCGTATCAGCGGAAAGGAATTGGTAGTAGTATTCAACGATTTGTTATGGATCTGTTCCGCGATAGAATCGTTATTTTAATTGCAGATGGGGAGGATACCCCAAGAGAGATGTACCGGAAACAAAATTATCACTATGAGGGATTTCAGATAGAGGCGTTGAAGGTATATAAGTGAATGTAGATACTTTCCGAATAGGAAGAGGCTAGGACACCCAGCGCTACCTGGGATGTCCCTAATTTTCCTAGTAGTCATTTTCTCGCGAAGACGTTGCCCTGATTGTGCTAAGTTACAAACTCTACTATCTTAAATAACGCATCAAGTACTCAGCATCATAGCCTACCCCTTGAAGTAACGCAGATCCCCTCCTTGACTGCCATGGCAACCCTAAGAAAAATAAACCTTCACTACTAGTAATTCCCCTATTATGGATAGGCGCCCCATTTTGATTTAGAACACCAGGTATACCTTGGATAATCCGATAATCCGATTTAAAACCAGTAGCCCAAATCACATTATGAAATTCAAGTTGACCTTGCTCTGAGAAGGAAATCGAGTTTTTATTCGCATTTATAGCCCGATTTACTAGAGTGATTCTATCATCTTGAATAGCTTTTCTTAATTCATAGCCAAAAATAGGATCTCCCTTTGATCGAATTCGTCTCCCTAGAAACGAGTTGACGCTAGCGTTTAGAATACCCAATCTACTAAACCACCAAAAGATACTTTTATTCCCAAGAGAAAGAGGCATATAGTTAAGCTTTTGACTAGTTGATAGAAATGTTTTTCTTGTTTGTGAAACTTCTACAGCAATTTGGGCACCGCTATTCCCTGCCCCAACTACAAGGACACTTCCTTCCAGTAATTGATTGGGGTTTTTATAGTCTGTTGAATGTAATTGTAGAACATCTGGTGACAAATTAGCTGCAAAGGCAGGAATAGCTGGGCTATGGAATGGACCGGTTGCTATCACAACATTCTTGGCAATGTAGTTTTGCTCTTTTGTATAGACGGAATATGCATTACCTAGTCGTACTACTTGAGTTACCTCCGTATTGAATTTAATCGGTAATGAAAAATTACGTGCATAATCCTGCAAATAATCCGCAACCTCGTCTTTAGTTGGTAGAGAATTAGGATCTCCTTCAATAGGTAGTCCAGGTAAGGAGCTAAACTGCTTAGACGTAAATAGTATTAGCGAATCATAGCGTGCCTTCCACACATGTCCCATCTGATTCCCCTTTTCTAGTATCAGGAAATTATCTGTTTGTTTGGCAAGGTAATACCCAATAGCTAATCCTGCTTGTCCGGCCCCAATGACAATCGTATGGTACATACAAACCCCTCCCGAAATTCTTTATTCAAATATTCGTTTGATTGTTGACATCACATTAATCTATAGCATAAGATGATATTATAATCAAACAATTATTTGAATGAGGCGATAAAATGGCAGGAAGTACTGTGAAAAAGGTTAACCACGATACTTGTGAGGTATTTTGTTTTGAAGAAGAAAAAGTGAATCGAATAAAACCACAGATAGAAGAAGTTAGTGGGGTAGAAATGATATTTAAGGCATTATCAGATTTAACACGGTTAAAAATCGCCTATGCGTTAACAATTGAAGATGAACTGTGTGTTTGTGATGTTGCAAATATTATCGGTTCTACGACAGCAACAGCATCCCATCATTTACGACTGCTCCGTAATATGGGGCTCGCAAAGTATCGTAAAGAAGGGAAGTTAGTATTCTATTCACTAAAGGATGAGCATGTTCATCAGTTAGTATCGATTGCTATGGAACATTCGAGAGAAGGTGCTGGACTTGGAGGAAAATAAACAAGTCTATCGATTACAAGGCTTGTCTTGTACGAACTGTGCTGCAAAATTTGAAGAGAACATCCGTAATATTAATACGGTAGAGGATGTTCAGGTGAACTTTGGTGCTGCAAAGCTAACTGTACATGGTGCGGCATCCGTTGATCAGTTGGAAGCTGCAGGTGCTTTTGATGGGATTAAGGTCCAACCGGAATGGAATAATGAACCAGAACGATGGAAAAAACGGGAGACTATAACCACTTTTATATCGTTACTTTTCACCATAGTAGGGTACGTATTCTACTTTAGGATGGGTGAAAGCCACCCTATTACAATAGGAGCCTTTCTCACTGCAATATTGGTAGGAGGACTTTCCTTATTTAAGGTCGGATTGAAAAATTTAATGAAGCTTGAATTTGATATGAAGACATTAATGACAATTGCCATTATTGGTGCAGCGATTATTGGAGAATGGGCAGAAGGTGCGGTCGTGGTGTTCTTGTTTGCGCTAAGTGAAGCACTTGAAAGTTACTCTATGAATAAGGCGCGGCAATCAATCAAATCACTGATGGATATCGCACCGAAGAAGGCTACTATTCGTCATGGCTCGCAAACAATGGAAATTGATGTAGAAGATGTACAAATTGGTGATATTTTAATCATTAAGCCTGGACAGAAAATTGCGATGGACGGGGAAGTTGTAAAAGGGCAATCCTCTGTCAATCAAGCAGCGATAACTGGTGAATCAATCCCAGTTCATAAGGTAAGCGGTGATGAGGTATATGCGGGAACAATCAATGAAGAAGGTTCATTAGAGGTACGAGTTACTAAGCGAGTAGCAGATACAACGATTGCTAAAATCATTCATCTAGTGGAGGAAGCACAAGCCGAACGAGCACCCTCCCAACAGTTTGTAGATAAATTTGCCAAATATTATACGCCTGCGATTCTGTTTCTTTCTTTCCTTGTCGCAGTTATCCCACCTCTATTTTTCGGTGGGGAATGGTCTAATTGGATCTACAGTGGTCTAGCGGTATTAGTAGTTGGTTGCCCGTGTGCATTAGTTGTATCGACACCTGTTGCAATTGTGACGGCTATCGGTAATGCTGCAAGAAATGGTGTGCTAATTAAGGGTGGCATCCATCTGGAGGAAGCAGGCCATATCGATGTGGTAGCTTTTGATAAGACCGGTACCTTAACGAAAGGAAAGCCGGAAGTAACAGACATTATCCCACTTACAGATAAAGATGAAGCCGACTTGATCCGTATTGCTGCAGCTATTGAAGAATATTCACAGCATCCACTTGCATCAGCTATTAAACGAAAAGCAATCCGTCTTCAAGCCGTAGATTATAAAGCGGAGGATTTCCTATCCTATACAGGTAAAGGAGCTAAAGCCACGGTACAAGGGACAGAGTACTTCATTGGTAACCCGGCATTGTTTTCAGAGATGCTGCCCTTACATGCTGAGCTACTGGAGAGAACTAGCCAGCTACAAGCGGAAGGGAAAACGGTAATGCTATTAGGTACGTCTCAAGAAGTGATAGGGATTATCGGAGTAGCTGATCAAATCCGTTCAGTAAGTCGATCCATTATTCAGAAGCTCCATCAGTTAGGTATGAAGCGGACCATTATGCTAACAGGAGACAACCAATTAACCGGAGAGGCAATAGGCTCAAGCCTCGGGTTAACAGAAGTAAAAGCGGAATTATTACCTGAGGATAAATTAACCGTTATAAGTCGATTAAAGGATAGGTATGGTCGTGTAGCCATGGTTGGTGATGGAATTAATGATGCACCGGCACTTGCATCAGCTAATGTTGGAATTGCCATGGGAGGCGCAGGAACCGATGTGGCCTTAGAAACAGCAGACATAGCATTAATGGCCGATGACTTGGAGAAATTACCATATACGATTTCTCTAAGCCGTAAAACCTTAACGATTATTAAGCAAAATATTATCTTCGCTCTAGTGCTAAAAGTATTAGCTTTGCTATTAGTTATTCCAGGATGGCTAACATTATGGATCGCTATTTTTGCGGATATGGGAGCGACACTTATTGTCGTATTGAACTCGATGCGACTAATGAAAAAAGATTTATAGAATGAGGAAAACGTGGCATATCAACTAATTGTTGGTATGCTTTTTGGTTTGGAGAGTAGTAGGAAGAATTGATGCTCACGTTAAGATATAGCTAGAAATTGCATAGTTTTGATACAACTTCAAGGGTAACTACATACTTGAGATAGTAAGGGAGATGCTTATGAAACTCTGTTTTATTGGAGGAGGAAACCCCTTAACGGGAGAGCTTAATGATGTAATAAAATTTATAAGCCATCACGTTAAGAAGGATAGTAAACTTTTAATCATTCCTTTCGCTACAGAAGAAAACAGACTGGATAGTTGGTATAATTCTGCCAAAAAAACTTTTGAGGATATTGGAGTTAGTCATCTCGACATTCTCAACCAAAGACTAACGAGTCAAGAGATGCAATCAAAAATCAAGGAACATGAAGTGCTATACTTTACTGGTGGTAGGCCGGAGAAATTGATGGAAAGGTTGATAGATAAAGAATTAGTTACATCTATTAGAGGACATTCGGGGTTGTTGATAGGTGTGAGCGCAGGTGCTTTAGCTTTCAGTAAGGACTGTATTATTACCAAGGATGAGGATTATCCAGAAACCTTGGTCATTAAAGGGTTAGGTCTAGTGGACTTCAGTGTAGAGGTTCATTATCGTGATGGAATGGATGAAGAATTAATCCATTTATCGGAAAAGCGGGATATTTATGCCATCCAAAATGGTAGCGGATTGTTTTGGGATGGAGAAGTAATGACTCCTATTATAAGTATCATTCATTTTCAAAAAGGGAATAAGAAAGTGATCGATTGAAGGAAGTATAGTGAGTAGAGGTAATATAAATGTACTCTTAAAAAGCTTGGTATTCAAGCTTTTTTATTTGGTGTCGATTTTATTGTAAACAATATTATAATATGTTTATATATAAATAAACAAAAAGGGGTAATGTTTATAATGAGTATAGATGAACGGTTTTGGAATGCAACAGTAGAAGAGCTCTCGTTAGGGTATATCCAATCCAATGATGAATACATATGCCTCCTGTGTGGGGAAAGTTATGAAGATGGCATTATCTATCCAATGGATGGAATGTTATACGAAGCTAAAAAAGCGATAGTTCAACATATAGAGGATCGTCATGAGTCCGTGTTTGAGTATTTACTACACCTAGATAAAAAGTACACTGGATTATCCAATCATCAAAAAGAATTACTGCATTATTTCAAAAGAGGCTTAAGTGATAAGGAAATCATCAAACAACAGAATGGGGGCAGTCCTTCTACGGTTAGAAATCATCGATTCAAACTGAAAGAAAAGGAAAAACAAGCGAAAGTATTTCTTGCTATTATGGAGCTTCTAAACCGGAATTCCAATGAAAAAGATAGAAATAATTTTGTTAGTTTTCATAAGGGGGCGAAAATGGTGGATGAGCGATATGTAACGACAGAAGAAGAAAAGCAAAAGATTCTATCAACGTATTTTAAGCAGGGGCTGGATGGTAGTTTAGATTCCTTTCCAAGTAAAGAAAAACGAAAACTGATTGTGTTGCAAAATATTATGAAGCGATTTGAACCGAATAGAAAATACACGGAAAAGGAAATTAATAGCATTCTCAAGATGATTTACGCCGATTATGTAACCATCAGAAGATACCTCATTGAATATGGCTTTATGGACCGCAGTAAAGACTGTACAGAATACTGGGTAAGATAAGGGGGCTAATATGAATATAGAATTAACAAGATTCAAAGTGAAAGATGGAAAGACAAAAAAAGTAGATGAATGGATGAAGTTTTTGAATGACAATATGAAAGAAGTACTTGTCACATTAACGGATGAGAAGAGGTATGTTGAAACTATATTGAGGGAAGAAATTGCTGGCAGTGAGTATTTGTATTGGTACTTTGTTCAGGGGAATGGTGGACAAGAAGTCAACGAATCTAATCATTGGATTGATAAAAAACACTTGCAATATTGGGAGGAATGTATTGATAAAGATTATTTAAAAGTAGATTTTTCTGTTAGGCTGTGATGATACCAGACATTATTAGAAAAGCCATGCAGGAATAGCGATTAGTTAATCCACCCTCTATAGAAACTGCCGATTCCTAATTCGGTAGTTTCTATTTTTTATATGTATAGCTCTGCTTTGATATACTTCCACATTAATATGCCATGATCTTTTTACAACCCTCCATAAATGGCAATTTTAGTAAATATTACCCATTATGAATAGAAAATCTTGGAATTTTGCGATATACTAAATTAAACTTCATAACTATTACTTAAAGGATTGATATTCATGGATAATGCGAATCATTTCGACGAAAACCAAGCCGCCTCACTTAAACTTTTTGTCGTACTGTCTAGAGCAATTCAAGCAATCGAGAAACAGATTACCAAAAATGTGAAGGGGTATGGATTGAATCTAACGGAATTTGCTGTTTTAGAGTTGTTATATCATAAAGGAGAACAACCAATACAGAAAATCGGTCAGAAGGTTTTACTGGCAAGCAGCAGTATTACGTACGTTGTGGATAAATTAGAAGAAAAAAACTACTTAACTCGTAAAGCATGCCCAACAGATAGAAGGGTTACATTTGCTGTTATTTCCGAATCTGGTAAGGAATTAATGGATGAGATTTTCCCACATCATGCAAAAGCCATACGTGATATTATGGATGGGTTAACTGTGGAAGAAAAGAAAATGGCTATTGACTTAGTGAAGCGATTAGGTCTTTATGCAAATAATCTAGAGTAGCGGTAGAAGCTTATTTCATAAATTAAGCAGTAACTATTAGCGCCGAAAATATACGTAAACTCCGAAATAGGACAAATGTAATCCCTAGGAAGCCCCTGTTCCTCGCATTTCGCACACAGGGGCTTCCTAGGATCATTAGTAGCATTACTATCCAGTAGCTGATAGAAAGTAACGTATATTTCCGATGCAAGAGAGTAGTCTATTGTTACGGTTATTTTAATTTCCCCAAAAACTCTTCCCAATCTAAAACCCGGTTATATGTCGCAGCTCGATTATAAGACTGATCCTTTAAGAAAAGCTCAATCGGTTCTTTTGATAGCGTATCTAAAATGGTCGGTTTATCGTCTACATAATAATCTAGCTTTAGCTCTTTAATAATATGGATTTTCTCATGGTCTTGCATGCCATAGAAAAAATGTTCATCGTTTACTGGGAAACCTTGCTGCTTCATCCAGTTTTTTGTCCGCTCACCGTGTTCTTTTGGTCTTGCGGTAATATAAAAGATTTCATGCCCAGAATCTATTAGTGTATTTAATGCCTCCACGGCACCTTGGTATGGTGGACAGTCCGTGTAATAAATATCTTCAAGTGAACTATTCCACATAGTGCTTCCCTCTTCGTCTGTTAATCCAAAAGGTTCGTGGATTTCCACACGCTTTAAAGCATAGAATTCTTCGATTGGAACATGCTTTTTTAGTTTGTTCCTATAGATATGAAAGGCATGCTCGCGCAAATTTATTAATGTGTCATCGATATCAAAACCAAATCTCATATAATCCCTCAATTTTTATAAACTGGGTAACCCGTAAACTTAAAGTCTTTGCCAATCTTTTCGATGTTTGTATTCGTTAAATCTAGGGCATCTTGCATGTCTACTACTCCAGTTCCCTCTAGAAATGTAGGTGCTTCTTTCCCTCCGACTAATTTTGGAGCGAAGTAAAGTACAACTTTATCAACTAATTGATGTTCTAAGAAAGAAGCATGGATATTTCCGCCGCCCTCTAAGAATAGGGAGGAGACAAGATGCTCGCCAAGAATCGCAACTACCTCTTTTGGATTAACCGATGTTTCACCTGATGTTACAAATACACGAATGCCGCGCTCCTCAAGCTGAAGCTTTTTTGTTTCATCATGGTTTTTACTAGTAAAAATCCATGTTTCTGCTTGGTTATCGGTTATAACGTTAACATTCATTGGAATCTTTAAGGTGGAATCCATTATAACTCGAACTGGATTACGTCCATTAGGAATCCGTGCTGTTAACGATGGATTATCTGTTAAAACAGTTTTTATTCCAACGAGAATAGCCATATTTTCACTCCGAAGCTGATGTACATCTCGTCGTGCTTCTTCTGAAGTAATCCATTTACTACTAAACGTATGGGTTGCAACTTTACCATCTAATGAAGCCCCCGCCTTAAGCGTGACAAATGGTTTTTTCTCCACAATAAATTTATTAAAAACTTCATTCATTTGTATGGATTCTTGTTCTAAAACCCCAATAATGACCTCGATGCCGGCATCCTGTAGTAGTTTCACACCGTTTCCTGCCACAATTGGATTCGGATCTAATGTTGCAATGACCGCCCTCTTGATTCCTGCTTGAACAATAGCTTCCGCGCACGGTCCGGTTCTACCATGGTGGGAGCATGGTTCTAACGTTACATAAATCGTCCCACCCTTGGCTTTCTCGCCTGCCATACGTAATGCATGAATCTCTGCGTGCGGTTCTCCTGCTTTTAGGTGTGTGCCGACACCAACAATCCGATTGTCATTGACAATAACAGATCCTACAAGCGGGTTTGAATCCGTCTGTCCCTTCATCGCCTTAGCGTTTTGGATGGCAAGTCCCATATAGAACTCATGATTACTCATTGGAACAGGTTCCTTCCTCTTGCAGGTGACCAGATTTTTCTACCTTTGTTTTAAGGTAGCGTTCGTTATATTCAGAAACATCGCCCCACAGTGGCACGCGCCCTGTTAAGGTTAATCCGGCTTTCTTCATTGCTTCAAGCTTTAATGGATTATTCGTAATTAATGTTACAGGCTTTGTACGTAATTGCTTCAAGACACGAATAGCATCGTCATAATTTCTAGAGTCATTCACAAATCCAAGTGCTTCATTGGCTTGAACGGTATCAAGACCATTCTCCTGTAAAATATAGGCCATTGCTTTAGAAAATAAACCAATACCCCGACCCTCATGGTTAGCAAGGTAGAAAATAGCTCCAGTACCATGCTCCGTAATTTTGTGCATGGATTCTTTCAGTTGGAAGCCACAATCACAACGTTTACTTCCAAAGATATCACCAGTATGACAAATGGAATGCATTCGGATTAATGCATCGTCATCATTTTCAAAATCACCATAAACCAAGACACTAGATTGTTGATAGTCTGCTAAGTTTTGTGACGATAAATTATCGATAATGGTCTGATAATCATCAGTTGCTTCCGTTGAATTTAACCAGCTATACCATTTGAATTCAACGGTTTCTCCATATAGATTAACAGGAAGGCGAATGGGCCCAACTAAATAGATAGCGCCTTCTGTTGTTGGTATTGTCTGTATTTTATCCTTAAGTACGGATATTACTTTCGATTCTAATTTTGTTTGTTCCATGGTATATACCCCTTTCACTGCCACTAGTATAATGAAAAATCATTATTGCTTCAATTTATCTTTCTCGGAAATCATCATAATTAATCTTTATTACTAAAATATGATGAAGTCGCTCTCCCGGTTGTATGTTGTAAAAAAATAATTCATGTATTGTCAAAAGAAGGTGTTCATGTTATTATATCGACATATGATATATCGCACATCGATACATCGATAGGTGATATATAATGGTGGTGAAAATATGACGAAAAAAGCAGAAACTTTTCTCCCTTTGTCACAGGCTACCTACTATATTCTATTATCTTTACGGGAAGTCCGACATGGATACGGAATTATGCAGGATGTAGAAGCGGTTAGTAAGGGTGAAGTGACAATGGGTCCAGGAACATTGTATGGGGCGCTCAGTAAATTGGAAAAACAACAAGTTATTGAGAAAGCAGTTGTGCAAGATGATGAACGAAGGAAGTATTACCAGTTAACTAGTTTAGGTAAAGAAGTCTTACGTTTAGAGTATAGAAGGTTGAAATCGTTAGTGGAAAATGCAAAGGATATCATGACAGAACTGGAGGTAGAGTAGGATGACAATAAGAAAACTCAGGATATCATTATCATTTAACATTGAAAAGGAAGAGCAGTGGTTGACGGAAATGTCTCAAAAGGGACTACATTTTCAACATCATAAATTACTATGGTATGAATTTGAGGAAGATCCAACCAAATCATATGTGTATCAAATCGATTTTCGCCAAAATGCTCAGATGGATTATTTCAAGCTATATGAAGATGCAGGGTGGGAATATGTCATTGGATCAATGGGAGTCTTTCACTACTTCCGAACAGATGCCTCCAATCCATCTATCCGGAAATTGTACTCTGATAATGAGTCCATACAAGATTCTTATAAACGAATGATTGGCTTTTATTTACTCGTTTTCTTCCTTTTCCTTATTTCTCAAATAGGAATAGTTGTAACTTGGAATGACTTTTGGTTACAGTATGTACTACTCGGAATTGATGGGGTTGTAATCGTGCTATATTTATATATGTTTTCACTAGTGTTGCAAAAATAATGTCGTAATTTTCAGTTTTATTATATCTTCTGTTTAGAGCCAAAAAAGTAAATACCGAATTAAAGGTGGCTCCATCCATTTGGAAATAATTTACAATTAGACCTGTGTGACAACGACAATTTGCTTATTAAGGGACGGATTTGCCTTCAATCTTTCGAAGCCAAATATGCGCTGGTTTCCATAATGCAGCCCTTAAATAACGGCTAATTTGTAGCGTTTTTCGCTTGCTTTTTGTTTCAATTTGCACAAGAACATGAAGGCAAAAAACAATAAGTGCGATAAATACTTGGTTTTGAATCGCCCATTCGCTCTGACCGTAAAACTTCTTAATGCTGAGATGTTGTTTGATCCATTTGAAGAACAATTCAATTGCCCAGCGTGATTTGTACATTTCTGAAATCTCTTCGGCACTTAAATCAAAACGATTTGTAATTAAATGGAGTTCATTTCCCTTTGAATCCAAGACCTTTATCAGGCGAAAATAATTTTCAGCACGGTTTTGTGTAGTACCAATTAAGACCATTTGGTCTGATAAAACAGGCATATTTTCGGGCAACTTAAAGTTGTAAACTTCCCGTATGACTGCGTTTTTCCGCAGCCTTGAAAGGAAAAAGTAGCCCTCGTCGGTCATGCGGTCAAAACGTTCGTAGTCTAAGTAACCACGGTCGAACACATACATGCATTCTTTGTCATCTACCATAATTTCAAGCTGGCCTCGGTCATGTTCTTTTGCAGTTGTCATTACGGCTTTTTCTGGGTAAGAAGTGCCTTTTTCCATAAATACAAGACGCAGATGCAGTTTCACTCCTGCCTTTGTTTTGCGGAATTTTGCCCATTTATGATTCGTCAAATTCAGTGGCAAAGTGCTAGAATCAATAATTTTTAATGGCATTACAAGTTTCGTATAATGCGTTTTGGCATGAATTTGTGATACTAAATCGAGAAACAGTCTTTGGAAAAGGTCGGGATTCAGCCCATTTAATCGTCGTGATAACTGAGAAATACTAATAGAATCAAGGTCGATAGCCCTTTGAAGCTTGTCATCGAAGAGGCAGTCACTTAGTGCATGAAGACTCTCGACTTCCTGTAGCTGTGCAAAAAGCAGTAACTTTAGGAACGACTCTGTCGTTAATTTTTTCGTATAGAAATCTAATTTCAATGTTTTCACCTGTTCTTCAAATAATTGAAAATTAATTGGTGAAAACCATTGTCCAAATGAAGTTTTTCGTGTAATCTTGTCCATGAGATTTGTCCTTTTTAGTGGATTTGGACGGGTTTACCACCTGACTTATCCATTATAAAGGACTTTTTCTTTGCGCAAAACAATAAAATTGAACATTTCGAGTGTTTTTAATAATAAAATTAATTTAATGCAACGCTAGTGATATGTTTTATATGTTTAATAGGAGAATTAATTATTACAGAAGGCGGTAGTAGTTGCTTTAGAAGAGCGAGATCAGAATTGGTTTGGGTAAAAAGTACATGATGAAAACAGGAGGCTAGTAGTGGTAGCCTCCTGTTTTCATTAAGGAATAACCAATTTCATTTCTAAATTGAATTTCGAATAGTTAAATATCTTTGTGTTTTATGTTAGTATACATGCTATAGCATTAGGATGTAAAATTATGGAGCATTAAGCAAAGAGATTTAGTGCACATACATTCTCAAGCTTAAATTACGAGATATGGTAATGGTTACAATAGAAGGAGATGTGCCTTGTTTTATGGGGGAAAAGTTTGGTGAACTAAAGATATGGAATGTTATAGTGCAATTATTCGTCTTAGGTTTAATATGCCACATACTACATAATATCATGCAAAGTATACTCGGAATGGACTTGAATGTTGTATGGATCGCAACGTTTTATATTTTTGCTCTTTTTATCATGATACGCTCATTACGCATGAATGGTATAGATGCTGAAGTGATTGGAGAGCCATCCGTTCAACATGTACCGTGGATCTTATTAATAAGTATAAAATTTCTATTGATCCTATTTTCCTGGCTTTCACAAAGTGTAGGTGTGCCACTGGTTTCGTTAGTTTATCCGGAAATATATACAGAAGTGTTGCTGTTACTTTCAGAGCATACCCATGTAAGTGCTGACGTTAATAGTATTCTGATGTTGATCATTAGTTTTACATTCGTACCTATTTTTGAAGAATTGTTATTTAGAGGGTATCTATTAAATAAATGGGGAGCTAAAATAGGGCTGGGAAAAGCGATAATCATGAGCTCCTTGTTATTTGCCTGTGTTCATTTTGATATTATGCTATTTCTGGGTTATTTTGCTAGTGGAATATTTTATAGTTTGGTTTATTTAAAAACGAAGAGGTTAATTGTTCCAATCATTTTACATTCGTTAACGAATCTAGTTTCTAGTTTTACAACCTTTTTATCTAGCTTGCCCCTTACGTCTATAGAAGAATTACAGTCGGCCTTGCTAGGAGCATTAACTGTATATCTTATGTTAATCCCAATAATTGCTTTTATTTTGTATCGGTTCTACAAACATACTGCTAAGATGTTCCCACACCAACTTAATATGAAGAAGTCTTCTTGAAATTCCGAAGCAAACTATCACAGGGATGAACGAAGACAGCTTGGTTAACCCTGCTGTCTTCGTTCATCCCTGTATTTCATTGATAACCATCATTTTACCTTGTTAAGTATTTTATTTAAATAGTACCTTGTATTGAACAGTAGTATATGTTAAATTATAGCTAAAGGAATTAATTATAAATTGGTACTATACAATGTATAGTAGTAGAGCAGAGGTGGAAGTATTGAACGTACAGTTTAAGAAAGGTGTATTAGAGCTATGTGTGCTCGTCTTATTAGATAAACAAGATCGATATGGTTATGAATTGGTTCAGAAAATCTCCGATCAGATTGCCATTTCAGAAGGGTCTGTTTATCCATTATTAAGAAGGTTAACGAAGGAAGGATATTTTACTACGTATTTAAAAGAATCTACAGAGGGACCATCTAGAAAATATTATGCGCTAACAGAAGAGGGTAGAATTTACTTGCAAGAACTATTAGCGGATTGGCAGAAGTTCACCGAGGGTGTGAATCAATTAATCGAGGAAGGTGTTCGAAATGAATAAGGAACAGTTTTTAACACAGTTGGAGGGTGCTTTAAAGCGTCTACCTTCTTCTGAACGAGAAGATATTATACAAGACTTTAGGGAACATTTTGAAGTTGGAGTTAGTGAAGGGAAATCAGAAGAAGAAATTGCGAAAGGGCTTGGAACCCCACAGCAAATAGCCAAAGAAATAACGGCTTCTTTCCATTTGGAACAGGTCCAAGAAACGGCAACTACGGGAAATGTCCTTCGTGCCGTATGGGCAGTAATTGGACTTGGTTTTTTTAACTTAGTTATTGTACTAGGGCCATTTATCGCCTTAGTAGGAATTGTATTATCTGGTTGGGCAGTAGGATTATCCGGAATAGCAAGTCCAGTTTTGTATTTAATTAATGTAGCCATTTACCCAGAAATATTTGAACTTTATCAATTATTCATATCGATTACGTTTGCTGGAATCGGAATCTTTGTGATTATTGGGATGTATTATGTGACAAGATGGTTAAGTAAAGGTTTTATACGCTATTTACAATTTAATGTTCGTATGGTTAAAGGAGGAATAGGAAATGCCTAGGAAAAAGTTATGGATAATCATTGCTTCTTGTCTATTCGTCGTCGGCGTCATTGGTAGTCTCCTAACGTATAAAACGGCAGGTGCATCTTCTGAAGATGTAATAGAAACAGAAGTCATTGATAATCAAGGTATTACGACACTGAATGTTAAAACAGACAATGCAAGAGTTGAAGTCCTACCCACATCGGAGAAGGAAATTACAGTAGAATTTACATCGCCAGCTACAAGTAAAAACAAGTATAAGTTTACTGTAGAAGAAGATGGTGACACGCTTGCAGTAGAAGTAAAGGAAAAACGAATTCTTCAATTTATATCGTTTGACTTTAGCTTCCAAGGTCCAAGTTTAGTCATCTATTTACCTGAAAAGCAATATGCTGAACTAAAAGTGGATGTAATAAACGGAAGAGTTAATGTAGAAGGTCTGGAAGTAGAACATGCCAATGTGCAAACTATTAATGGCCGAATTGAATTGGAGGATTTAACCACTATTACTACCTATGTTTCGTCTGAAAACGGTAGGGTGGAATTAACGTATGTTGATGGTGAAATAACTAGTAATGCTGTTAATGGTCGAACGACACTTATTACCAATGATTTAGATCGTTCCATTGATCTTGAAACAGTGAATGGGAAGATTGAAATTCAAACAATGCAAGAACCTACGAACGCGGCTTTTGAGGTTAGTGTTGTAAATGGAAAGGTAGACATATTAGGCGATAACTCTAAGAATTCAGTATTTGGCGAAGGCGCGCATAAAATTAAACTAAAAACGGTGAACGGCAGTATTACGGTGAGAAAATAATTATTGGGGGGTAGAGACATGGATAGTCTCTACCCCTTTTGACGAATAGGCATTACTTTTCCTTATAACCAACAATCCCATAAAAGAACATTTTCGTTAATTCCTCCGTATATGGGAGCACCTGTTCATAAACATGTTTTTGCTGTAAATATTCCCGGAACATTTGGATATAGATTAATATGGCTTCATTCGAGATGGTGGAATCGATATACCCCTGTTCCTTCCCCTCATCAAATAAATTAATTAATTCTGGGAGTGCTTTATTCGTATAAAATTCTTCGATATAACTTCCTGTACCAGAAGAAAAGTCCTTTATAATATAGTTATAAATCTCCTCGTTTATAGAACTCGCGGATGTTGTCTTGTTAAAGATGATTTGCTTAATTTTCTCCGAGATGTGGATATCACTATCTATAATTTTCTGGAATTCACTCCAAATTTCTTCCATATAATAAATAACTACCTCATCTACTAATTTATCCTTACTACCGAAGTAATTATATATAGTTACTTGTGATACATTTGCATTCTTTGCGATTTCAGCTACGGATACTTTACTTATTCCAAATTTCATAAAAAGATCTAGTGCTGATTGTAGAATATTAGTCCTTTTCAATTCACTTCTTCGTTTAAATCCATCCAATGTATTTCACCTCACTATTAGTTTAATAGAAATTTTGAAACATAACAATAAAAATAGTTCAAAAATCATTGCAATAATGAATCATTTTTTATATTATGAACTCATAAGGATAAAATATTTCAAAATTAATGTTTCCATATTTATGGGGTGGAAAAGGGAGGAAGAAACATGGCAGTTTTGGAAATAACGAATTTGACGAAGAGGTTTGGCAAATTTACTGCTTTAAATGGTGTCAATATGGAGTTAAATGAGGGAGAGGTCTTTGGGTTTATCGGTCCTAATGGGGCGGGTAAATCAACAACCATTCGTATTCTACTAGGAATATTAAAGGCAACGAATGGTAAGGCGACGATATTTGGTAAAAATGTATGGCCTGATGCTGTAGAGATTCATAAACGTCTGGCGTATGTACCGGGAGATGTGAATCTATGGCCAAATCTTACCGGGGGAGAGGTCATTGACTTATTTGGTTCTCTTCGAGGTGGGATTGATAAACAAAAACGGGAGGAACTAATTAAGCGATTTGATTTAGATCCAACAAAAAAATGTCGGACTTACTCGAAAGGAAATCGACAAAAGGTAGCTTTAGTTGCAGCGTTTGCTTCTGATGCGGATTTATATATTTTAGACGAACCTACTTCAGGACTGGATCCATTAATGGAACAGATTTTTCAACAATGTGTACTAGAGGCTAAGCAAAATGGCAAAAGCATATTGTTATCGAGTCATATTCTATCAGAAGTGGAGAAGCTGTGTGATCGAGTAGGGATTATTAGGCAGGGGGAAATAATTGAAACTGGTACACTAGATGAATTGCGCCATTTAACAAGAACGAACTTGAGAGTTGAAGTGAAAGAGCCAATTACGAATCTTCATGACATACCTGGCGTACACGAACTAGAAGGAACGGATTATGCTGTATCGTTCCAGGTAGATTCGGAACAATTGGACTTAGTCGTAAAACATATAAGTCAATTTGGAATTGTAAAGCTAGAAAGTACACCTCCTACATTAGAGGATTTATTTATGCGCCATTATGAAACACAAGGGGAAAAAGGAGTAGGGGGGAGATCATAAATGACATCAACTACTTTTCGTAAATCAGGTCGATTAGCTCGGTTTATTTTAAGAAGGGATCGGGTGCGCCTTCCATTATGGTTTATCGGGATAGTGTTTTTTACATTATTAATTCCAGCAGCTTTTACAGACTTATACCCATCACAGGCAGAACGAGATATGATGGCAGAAACAATGAAAAATCCAGCTATGGTTGCTATGGTAGGCCCAGCTGACTTTGAAAACTACACAATCGGTGTCATGACCGCCCATCAAATGTTAATTTTTACGGCAATTGTTGTCGGGTTAATGAGTATACTGCTTGTATCCAGACATACACGGGCAGATGAAGAGGACGGGCGGATAGAGTTAATACGTTCGTTACCTGTTGGGAGATTATCCCAATTACATGCAACGATGATGGTATATGTTGTCATAAATATTATTCTTGCGTTATGTGTAGGCTTTGGATTATACGCGTTAAATATAACGAGTATAGATTTGGAAGGGTCACTATTATACGGGGCGGTGTTAGGTGCAACTGGAATTTTCTTTACTGGTTTAACAGCGGTGTTTGCACAAATATCAGAAAGTTCTAGAGGAACGATTGGATTATCCATTGCCCTACTTATCGTGGCTTATTTAATTCGTGCCATCGGGGATGTAAGTAATGAAGTACTGAGTTGGTTATCTCCGTTTGGTTGGGTTACACAGGCTGATGTTTATTCCTCGAATAACTGGTTACCGGTTATGATTATGCTTGGAACCTCGGTAATATTAATAATAATCGCAAACTATCTGAATGCCGTCCGAGATATGGGAGCAGGATTTTTACCTTCAAAGCCAGGTAGAAAACAAGCAAGTGTATTGTTACAATCTCCACTTGGATTAGGATTACGGCTACAACGAACCGGTTTGATTGCTTGGGCAATTGGGATGTTCGTAATGGGAGCCTCTTATGGTTCTGTCTTAGGTGATTTAGAGGCATTCTTTGCCGGTAGCGAAGAAATGCAGAATATGCTAGTGGCAGCGGAAGGGTATACCTTAACAGAGCAATTTATCCCGATGTTAATGATGGTCATGGCTATTCTAGCTACAGTTCCTGCTGTTATGTCTATGAATAAACTATATGGAGAAGAGAAAAAGCAGCGAATGGACCATGTACTAAGTCGCGCTGTCTCCCGTACGAAACTTATGGCGAGTTATCTTATCACGTCTATCGTTAATGGTTTTGTCATGCTATCTCTTGCTGGCATAGGGTTATGGATTGCTGGAGATGCAGTAGTTGAAGGTGGGTTAGACTTCGCTACGATCTACGGGGCAGCAATTGTCTACTACCCAGCCATTCTAGTAATGATTAGTGTGGCAGTATTCCTAATTGGTTGGTTACCAAGAAGAACGAGTCTAATTTGGTTGTATGTATGTTATTCCTTCTTTGTACTATATCTAGGGAATCTCTTTCAGTTTTCTGAATGGGTAGGGAAGCTATCTCCATTTGGATATATTCCACAGTTACCTATTGAGGAGATGGATTGGGTCTCTAGTATTCTATTAATCGTTACAGCTGTTGGAATTATGATTATAGGCTTTGTCGGATATCGTAAGCGAGATATACAAGGTTAAATAGTAAAAAGCCCTGTTGCGAAATTGATTTGCTACAGGGCTTCGTACTTTTCTGCAGAAAGTGATAGAATAATAGTCGTCATAAAGGTTAAATGGAATGAACTAGCAGGAATAACCGAGAGGAGTTTCTTTATGAATGACACAAAGCAAAAACAAATTACACCAAAGTATGATCCGTGGGAAGCTTATTATGATGTAGAAGAACATGGAAAAATGACACTATCGAATATAGAATTTACTACTACTTATATGTGCAATATGCGTTGTGCACACTGTGCAGTTGGATACATGCTTCAGAATAAGGACCCAGACGCCCTCCCAATTGATTTGTTAATCCAACGATTAGAGGAGATTCCTCACCTAAGAACAATTAGTATTACGGGTGGCGAACCGATGATGAATAAAAAGTCAGTCCGGAGCTATGTTGTTCCACTACTGAAATATGCTCATGAGCGTGGGGTACGAACACAGATTAATTCTAATTTAACATTACCATATGAACGCTATGAAGAGATCATCCCATATTTAGATGTGTTACATATTTCCCACAATTGGGGAACCGAGGATGAATTTGCTGAAGTAGGCTTTGCACATATGGAGCGGAAGCCTACAGCAGAAAATCGGAAAAAATACTTTGCAAGAATGGTAGAAAATGCACAAGCTCTATCTAAACAAGGTGTAATGGTCTCAGCGGAAACGATGTTAAATAAGCGTACCTACCCATACCTAGAGAAGATACATGATCATATTATTGAAATGGGATGTACACGGCATGAGGTTCACCCAATGTACCCAGTAGATTTTGCTAGTAAGCTAGAAACCTTAACACTTGATGAGATACGCGATGGGATTACCAGATTACTAGACCATCGAAATCAAGACATTTGGATGCTATTTGGTACGTTACCTTTTTATGCATGTAGTTCCTCACGGGAAGAATTAGCCTTAATCAAACGGTTATATCAGGAGAAGAATGTAACCGTTCGGAATGATCCGGACGGAAGGTCGCGCCTAAATGTAAATATTTTCACCGGGGATATTATCGTTACGGATTTTGGTGATGAAGAGCCATCCTTAGGAAATATACAAGATACAACACTTGAAAGTGCCTATGACAAGTGGATGGGTTCTAAGACTGCTAAAAGTTTAAACTGTCATTGTCCAGCTGTAAAGTGCTTAGGGCCAAATCTCCTAGTTAAGAACGCTTATTACAAGGACGTTGATTTTCAAAAACGTAAGGCTACTATTCAAATATAATTTAGCAGCAGCCAAGGTGATTATTGCCTTGGCTGCTTTTCCAAAGTAAAAGCTTATCCACAGTGAACGTCACTGTGGTGTTTTTGTTATTGGGCTTTAAATGGTAACTTATGATGGAAATGGTTTCAACCAAATCATTTAGTGATTCAGCATTATCTAAACAATAGAGGGGTTTAATCTGTAATCGAGTACTAGAGTTATAGTTTAAATGAACAATTTAACTCCTTTTACATACTATCCTAATAACGCCTAAAAAGTTTCCCTTAGGAAAAATTTAAGTTTGTATAAAAAACACTTGACTTATACAAACTATACTTATTATATTGTTAGTAACTAATAAAGTTTCCTTAGGGAAAAATAAAAGGGAGAGGTAAAAATGGGGATTTTCATGAAAAGGTGGTTTTGGTTTGTACTTAGCATTAGCTTTGTTTTAGGAGCTTGTTCGGCAGATGATAAAACTTCTGCAAATCCTGATGGGAAAATTAAGATTGTCACGACGATTGCCCAAATAGCAGAACCGTTATCCGTTATTGGTGGGGAGCATGTTGAGGTAGAGAGTTTAATGGGGCCATCGGTAGACCCGCATTTGTATAACGCAACACATGGTGATATTACGAAGATTACGAATGCAGATGTGGTATTTTATAACGGACTGAATCTAGAGGCAAATATGGTGGATATTTTTGATGAAATATCAGCTTCAAAGCCTGTGCTTGCGATAGGAGAAGTACTACCAGAGAATCAGCTACTGGAAGACGAAACAGGTGCAGTCGATCCACATGTCTGGTTTGATCTTGATCTTTGGAAGCAAGGACTAGAAGCCGCTGTAGAAGAATTAAAGGAGTATGCTCCAGATTTTGCGGATGATTTTGAAGCGAATAAGCAAGGATACTTTGCTGAGATGGACGAAGTAAAAGATGAGGCTATGAAGCTTTCCGAAATTCCGTCAAACAAAAGATACTTAGTAACAGCTCATGATGCGTTTGGTTACTTTGGAAGAATGCATAACTTAGAGGTTGTTGGATTACAAGGTTTAAGTACGGATGGTGAGATTGGAGTATCAGATATTCAAGAAACCATTCAAATTATAAAGGAATACAATGTGCCAGCTGTCTTCATCGAAAGTAGTATTAATGACAGCTCAATTAAAGCTGTAATCGAAGGGGCAAAGGGTGAAGGAGTTAAGGTCGCACTAGGTGGTGAGCTCTTCTCAGATGCAATGGGGGAAGCAGGAACGGTAGAAGGGACATACTTAGGAATGTATCGACATAATGTAGAGACTATTTACGAAGCATTAATGGGGGATGGAAATTAGATGGTTAAAACAGTGCTTACAGTAAAAGAGTTATCTGCATCCTATCGTAAAAACACCGTTCTAGAGAATGTGAGTTTCACAGTAGAGCAAGGCTCATTAACAGGAATTGTTGGCCCGAATGGTGCAGGGAAATCTACTTTAATTAAATCCCTATTAAATTTACATCCTACTTTATCGGGAACGGTCGACTTCTTTGGTCAACCATTTAAGAAAGCTCAGCAGGCGATTGGCTATGTACCGCAGCGTGGTTCGGTGGATTGGGATTTCCCAACGAATGCATTAGATGTAGTGTTAATGGGATTATATGGGAAAATCGGATGGCTAAAATTGCCATCCCGTTCCCACAAAAAGCTCGCATATGAAGCATTAAACAAAATGGGAATGACCGATTATGCTGACCGACAAATTAGTCAATTATCAGGAGGGCAACAGCAGCGTGTTTTTCTTGCTCGTGCCCTCGTACAAGATGCTGATTTTTACTTTATGGATGAGCCACTTGCTGGAGTAGATGCAGCAACGGAACAAGCGATAATGGCGATCTTGAAGGAATTGAAAGGAAAAGGAAAGACGGTAATGGTTGTGCACCATGATTTACAAACAGTGGCAGAGTACTTTGACCATGTACTATTTCTAAATCGAAGAGTGATGGAGTACGGGAAAACACCAACTGTGTTTACGAAGGAAAATATTGCACGAACCTATGGTGGGAATATGCGTTGGACATTAGAGGAGGGGTCTCATGTGGCCCATCCTTAGTAGTAGTAACTTTCAGTGGGTTTTGGCTTGTACGATGATTCTAGGGATAGCAGCTGGGTTGGTTGGATGTTTAGCCTACTGGAAAAAGCAAAGTTTGATGAGTGATGCACTAGGTCATGCCTCTTTACCTGGAGTCATTATTGCCTTTCTCTTAATTGGTGAGAAAAATGTACTCGTTCTAATTATTGGTGCTGCTATCAGTGCACTGATTGGTGCTTTCTTTATTCAAGGGATACAGTCTACAACAAGAATAACAGAAGACACCGCGATGGGGATGGTATTATCCATTTTTTTCGGATTAGGAATTATGCTTCTTACAGTGGTAAACCGTTCGGTTGGAGGAAATCAAAGTGGATTAGATAGCTTTATCTTTGGGCAGGCAGCTTCCATGGTGAAATCCGATGTGTTTACTATATTAGCATTAGCAATAGTGGTTATAGCAATCGTATTTGTGGCATTCAAAGAATGGAAGCTTTATTTATTTGACCCGCAATTTGCTAAAGGAATCGGATTATCGATTAGAGGGATGCATGTAATGTATACGATAGTATTAGTAACTACGATTGTTGTAGGCATTCAAGCTGTTGGTGTTATTCTTATTGCGGCATTATTAATTATCCCTTCAGTAAGTGCTAGGTATTGGACGAATTCCTTTCGAAAGATGTTAGTCTTGTCGGCCTGTTTTGGTGGTCTCTCTGGTGTACTTGGAACGTATATAAGTGCTATTGGTAGTGGGTGGCCAACAGGTCCGTTTATCGTTATTTTTGCAGCTATATTTTTTATAGTTTCATTAGTATTTGGTAAAGAAAAAGGTATATTAGTCCTGCGTCTCGAGTTACATGCTGAGCGTAAGAAAATGAACCCCCGGCACAATCCAACTAAACTGGATACAAAAGGGGTGAACTAGTATGGCCTATACAGCATGGATTATCCTTACTGCTGCTCTTGTAGGGCTTTCGTGTAGTCTTATTGGTGTATTTCTTATTTTAAGAAAGATGGCGATGATGGCAGATGCTATCAGTCATACGGTTTTATTAGGAATTGTTGTAGCATTTATGATAACAAGGGAGTTAAATGGTCCCCATATGTTAATTGGTGCAATTATTGCAGGACTACTAACAGCTTTATTCGTGCAATGGTTGAATCAATTAAATATTGAACAGCATGCTTCAATTGGGATTGTTTTTACAACTTTATTTGCAATCGGTGTTATTTTGATTTCGACGTCTGTTGGCAATGCTCACCTAGATGTTCAGCATGCATTAATGGGGGAAATAACCTTTATCCCTTGGAATACGATGACACTTCCTATAGTTGGTCAGGTCCCGGAAGCCACCGCTATTTTAGCGCTAGTGCTGATAATTGTGTTGGTTTGTATTATTTTCTTTTATAAAGAATGGAAAATTACCTCCTTCGACCCCGCACTGGCTGCTAGCTTAGGAATACCGGTAGTGTTTTTACATTATCTCTTTATGAGCCTTGTATCGATTACTACGGTCGCCTCTTTTGATGCTGTTGGAGCTATTATGGTTGTTGCAATGCTTATTACACCTGCCGCATCAGCCTATTTATGGACAGATAAATTGTCGATGATGTTAGTGATTAGTGCACTATTTGGCGTAGTTTCTGCAGTCGGTGGCTATTATATCGCTGCCTGGATAGATACTTCTATCTCGGCATCGATGGCATTTGCAACAGGAATCGTATTCTTATGTAGCTTTATAGGCTCACCGAAGCATGGTTTACTATCCAAGCTAAACAGGCCAACTCGTGTAGTTTCTTGAATAAATTAGTATCGTTTTTCGTAAGTTAGTAAGGTATGATAGTAATAAGATGAAATCGAGAACCTATAGATGGGTGTGCTATATATAGATTATGAAAGAATATGAAAGCAAGGTTTATCATGATTTACAAAAATGGCGGATGAAGCTACTGAAGTCACCGAGTTTTGTAAACCGAATGGGGAAGAAAGCCCAAAATAAAATCAATGGATTGATTCCAGAAAAAGCACATCTAGTTATGACGGAAGCAATTAAAAATATGGTGAAGGCCACCTTAGTTGGATCAGATATGACGACGAAGAAGCCTAAAAGTGGCATGACTTTATATGAAAGAGATGAACTTTTAAAAGAGAAGTTGTCGAAGTATCGGAAAACAGCGACCGTAGAAGGTGCTGGGACTGGAGCAGGTGGTATTTTCTTAGGTCTTGCTGACTTCCCATTATTGTTATCAATCAAGATAAAATTTCTATTTGAAGCAGCATCCATTTATGGTTTTGATACGAAAGAATATGAAGAAAGACTTTTTCTATTACATGTGTTTCAGTTAGCTTTTTCAAGTGATGATAAAAAGAAGGAAACCTTTTTTGTGATTGATCATTGGGACGAACAGAAAGAAAAGTTAATGGATATGGATTGGAGAGTATTTCAGCAAGAATATCGGGATTATATTGATTTAGTAAAAATGTTACAGTTAATTCCGGGCTTCGGAGCTATTGTTGGGGCGTATGCAAATTATAACCTCTTAGATCACTTAGGAGAGACAGCTATGAATGCGTACCGGCTAAGAAGGTTGACAGAAGTACCAAAGGATTACTAGGCTGAACAGGGGAAGGTAAAAGCCTTTCTTTGTTTAGCTTTTTTATTTGGGAAGTAACTATTATTTTAAAATTGTCTAAAAAATTATTGCAATATATTGCATATTGTCCGGAAAGATAGTATGATGAATTCTCGTGCAAAATGAAGCACAGTAAAAAAAAAATAGTCTGATAATTATGATTTTATAACGAGGAGAGAGAGAATTGAAGGATAAGTTACCGAATTCTTCATATATAATAATAGGAGTCATGCTGTTTGCTCTATTTTTTGGAGCGGGCAATTTAATCTTTCCTGCTCAACTTGGACAAGCAGCAGGAACGAATATGTGGCCAGCTGCCGTAGGGTTTCTCCTTACAGGTGTTGGGTTGCCTTTATTGGGAATTATTGCGATGGGATTTTCAGGGAGTAAAGACCTACAGGACCTTGCAAGTAGGGTCAGTCCTATTTATGGTGTATTGTTTACAACCGTATTATATTTAACAATCGGTCCTTTCTTTGCCGCACCTAGAACGGGAGCAGTGGCCTTTGATATAGCAATAGCACCTCATTTGGAGAACAAATCTTCGCTTGCCCTGTTCCTATTTACGGTCCTTTTCTTTGCTATATCCCTTTGGTTTTCATTAAATCCAGCGAAGATTGTAGATCGGGTTGGAAAGTTATTAGCGCCAGGAATAGTAGTGCTACTGGCAATCCTTTTAATAATGGTTATTGTCAATCCAATGGGGAATGCACAAGCACCATTAGAGTCCTATCAAAGCAATGCCTTTGTCACAGGTTTCCTAGAGGGATATAATACGATGGACGCACTTGCCTCGTTAGTATTCGGGATTATCGTAATAAATGCGATAAAGGCTTTAGGCGTATCATCTAGGAAAGAAATTGTATCCGCAACCTTTAAAACGGGCTTTGTGGCGATTATACTTTTAGGCTTAATCTATGTTGGTATAGCATATCTGGGCGCTGTCGGTGTAGAGGAATTTGGGCTATTGGACACTGGGGGATTGATCCTGAGTAGTGCTGCAAAATATTATTTTGGTACAGTGGGGACGATTTTACTCGGTGTAGTGATTATTTTAGCTTGTTTAACTACCAATATCGGTCTAATGACGGCGTGTGCAGAATATTTTCAACGATTGATACCAAAGGTTAGTTATAAAACCCTTGTGACGTTCTTTACGGTTATAACTTTTATCATCGCTAATTTTGGATTAACGAATATTATTACGTACTCTGTACCAGTGTTGATGTTGTTATATCCACTTGCCATTGTTTTGATGATCTTGGTATTTTTATCACCATTATTTAATCATTCAAGAATCGTATACATGTCTACCATTTCCATAACATTTTTAATCAGTATTTTTGATGGTTGGAAAGTACTACAGGAATCTCTTGGAATAGATGGCTTTAGACTATTAGAACCGGTTGTATCCTTCTATAAAAATTGGTTACCTTTTTATGATGAAGGACTAGGATGGCTTGTCCCTGCTATCATTGTCATTCTCATAACAGGAATCATTGCAAGAATGAGAAAAGTAGCTGTAAATCTATAAAGAAAGTCGGTTTCCTTACTTAGGAGACCGACTTTCTTTATTGTTGATTAATGGTATTGGATAAATTGAAATCCTTTGAAATATCGAGCCAGTTTTGTTTCATTAAGGCAGAGGCTTTCTCTTTATCCCCATTCTCTATATGATGAATGATAGTGTCATGAACCTCGATGGAGCTTTCGGAAAGTATAATGGAGTTATGGAAGAACAATCTTCGCACATGTGCCTGTAGATTCTCTACTATCCCACTTATGTAAGAGTTATTGGCAGTATCAACAATTAGTTGATGAAATTGCTCGTCAATGTTTAACGCGGTGTGGTAGTCTTTTTGATAAAGAGCATTGGCGAATTCTTGATTAATATTCTTTAAAGAAGATATCGTTTTATCTGATATATGATCGATGGCAAGCTCTGTTGATAAAGCTTGTAATACGGCTAAAGGAGGTAGTAAATCTTTAATGGACTCTTTTTCTACCTCGGTAACTTGAGTAGCTTTACCGGGATACATTTTAACTAATCCTTGTGATTCAAGTAATTGTAAAGACTCCCGTATCGGTGTACGGCTAACGCCGAGTGCTTCTGCTAGCTCTGTATCATTTAACTTTTCCCCAGGATATAAAGTTCCATCAATTATCCAATGAAGGATTTGCTTGTACGCGCTTTCCTTTGCTGTTGTTCGAACTGGCTTAGAATGATTTGCAGGTACCGGCAAATTATTCCCCTCCTCTAAAAAAACTGTTTATTTCCAGTATACATGAAAACTACTTTTATGAATATGTTGATTTGTCTCCAAGATGTTAGAGTAAAATGTTTATGGGAGAACATATACCTCATCTTTGGTGTTGAAGTCTTACGACTTCAACACCAAAGATGAGGCCAGCAAGCGGAGCGCGGTAGTAGTATAGAGGCATTTTCAATGAAAAAAAGGACCTTCTTTTGTATAGTTAAGTTTCCTACAACAACAACTATAGAAAGAGGCCCTCAAATGAAAGATATCATATCTACGCTAACAATGAAAGAATTAGAAAAAATTACATACCGAGCTTTGCAGGAAAGCTTTTCCCAGGTGATGGTACAGACTCTTAAAGAATTAGATGAGGCGATTGCTTTAGGAAGAGATAAAAAAAGGTTTTATCTAAAGGATAAGCGAACTCTAAAGTTTGATTCTGTTTTTGGTCAGGTAGAACTGAAAAGAAATTATTATCGAGATAAAGAATCTGGAAAGTACGTTTATTTATTGGATCAATATTTGGCTTTTGACGGTACGAAAGGTATGAGTCCAGTGGTGCAGGATTTAGCTATTGAACTGGCCGTGACAGGCGTTTCCTACAGACAGGCTGGTAAAACAATGGAGAAGCTTTTGGGCTACCCTGTAATCAGTCATGAAGGTATACGTCAACAGCTTTTGAATACAGAAGTAGTTCCAGAAGAATCAGTATCACTAGAAAATGATGTTGTGTTTGTGGAGGTTGACGGACTTTATACAAAAAGTCAGGAGAAAAAGAAAAAAGGAAGGGAAATTAAGATTGCCAGTGTGCATCAGGGCTGGGAAATGAATGGCAAACGGGCAAAACTAGTTGAAAAACGACATTTCATTCATGAAGGGAAACTCCCGTTTTGGGAGGAATTTGAACAGTTTTTAATGACGACTTACGAGTACGATCCAACCAAGCATCACCTAGTTATTAACGGAGATGGAGCGAAGTGGATTACATCCTGCCGGGATTATTTCCAACACAACGCGACTTTTGTCATTGATCGTTTTCATGTTGCCCGGGATGTGCAGCGTTTATTTCGGGATCATTCAAGATATCGTTCCATCCGAAAGAAACTAGCAAAATATGACTGGGAAGGTTTCATGGTGGAATTAAACAGCGCTGTGGGCACGCTTGATAATGAATAGAAAGAAGAACGACTGGAAGAGTTAATTGCGCAGCTTTCTCAATATCCGGAAGCACTGGGAGATTACCGTGAAAAATTAAAAGGAAAAGGTATAGACACAACAGGATTCCGTCCAATGGGTAGTGCGGAAGGAACCATGAGTGTTTTCGCTAGACGGCTTAAAAATGGACGTAGCTGGAGTGATAAAGGACTTGATAAATTCATTGATATCATGGTCGCTTTGAAAGACAAACTGGAGATTAAAACGCTACATGGGATACTTGAACAGACGCAGGACTTAACACGGAAAAACAAGGAAGAAAAGCCACCTAAACACTTTGTAGAGAAGCTAAAGGACAGCGCTGCAGAAGCAACTCGGAACAACTTGGGTTATTTAAAACAGGCTATAGGAAAACCAATTACAGATGCTTTAAAAGGATTGCGGGGAATTTAAAAAAGTAAAAAAGCGGAAACAGATGGAAAGATATAAATCTGAAACCGTTGTCAAATTTGGAATTAAAACAATACAAAATAAGGGACTTTAAAAATCTCCCACAAATACTTGACTCAATCCTCCAAGATGTTTAATTTGTCTTTTTTCGAGAAAACTGAAACAATATAGTAGTAAACATTAAATAAAAGGGGCCACATACTATGCAATGTAAAATAAATCACAATGCAGCAAAGTATTTGAAGAAAATGCTTGAAACAGAAGAAGCACAAGGAAAAATGATTCGAGTGCTCGTAACCCATCTACACGGTGACCATGCTCATTACGATATCCGACTAGACACACCTTCAGAAAATGATGAAGTAGTCAAAACGGATAAAGATATTGATATTATTTTGGAAAAAGATAATGAATGGTTAGACGGTGTATGGATTCAGTATTTCTATGTTCCACAGGAAGAATTAGTAATCACTAATCCTAAAAAAGGACATCATCATTAAAATTACTTAAGGCAAGGGTCATTGGATCCTTGTCTTTTTTTGGGTTTGGGAGGGGGGAGAGGGGGAGGGAGGATGCGCCCAAACCAGGAAAAGATGAGCCCAAGGGAGAAGGAGATGGTCCCAAAGCGGAGGCGGATAAGCCCGAGAGAAAGGGAGATGGTCCCAAAGCGGAGGAAGATAAGCCCGAGAGAAAGGGAGATGAGCCCAAACCAGGGAAAGATGCGCCCAAGGGAGAAGGAGATGGTCCCAAAGCGGAGGGAGATAAGCCCGAGTGAAAGAGAGATGCGCCCAAACCAGGGAAAGATGAGCCCAAGGGAGAAGGAGATGCGCCTAAAGCGGGGGAGAATAAGCCCGAGAGAAAGGGAGATGCGCCCAAACCGAGTAAAGGCTTCCTCCCTATCCTCCCAAACAAAAAAGAGGCACTAGCTAAACTAGTACCTCCAAAAAATTAATATGGATCAGCATCGTGGGATTTCTTCATGGCATCATCTACTGCTTCTGGTGCGTTTGCTTTACCTAAAGGACGGAATTCCTCGCCGGCTTCCATTTTCATGTCGCCCATTTCTTTTGTTTTGGCAGCGATTCCTTCACGAAGGCGACGTCCATATTCTTCATCAGCCTCTTCTGCTAAGGCAATCATCTTATCTTGGATTCGTTTATCACAAATAGCTAAATCATTCACTAGATTATTGATTAACTCATCTTTTTCCCATTGTTCGAAACGGCGGTATGTTTCACCAGCCTGCTTTGTATTATCTTGTCTTTCGATAGATTCTCTTACAAGATTTCCTTCTACATGTGGGGTGTGCTCGGTTCCAATCTGCTCGGCTTCCTTTAGTCCACCTAAGATGGACGGTTCATAGTTAACATGTGGGTTCTGCCCTGGTGCCTTATCATTGTGGTAACGAAGCTGACCACCCTCTTGGTTTGTTGCTACACGTTTCTTAGCTGCATTAATTGGTAATTGTAAATAATTTGCTCCAACACGATAGCGCTGGGTATCGGAGTAGGAGAAGGTTCTACCTTGAAGCATCTTGTCATCAGAGAAGTCCAGACCATCTACAAGTACCCCGGTACCGAAAGCAGCCTGTTCTACTTCCATAAAATAGTTCTCTGGGTTCTTATTTAAGACCATTTTCCCAACCGGTAGCCAAGGGAATTGGTCTTCAGGCCAAAGCTTTGTGTCATCCAGCGGATCAAAGTCTAGCTCAGGATGTGGGCCATCCTCCATGATTTGAACAAATAGTTCCCATTCTGGGTAATCGCCACGTTCGATCGCTTCATATAAATCCTGGGTAGCGTGGTTAACGCTCTTTGCCTGGATTTCTGCTGCTTCCTTGACGGTTAAATTTTTGATGCCTTGCTTTGGTTCCCAGTGGTATTTAACCAATACAGCTTTTCCCTCGCTGTTGACCCATTTATACGTGTTAACCCCAGACCCCTGCATCATCCGGTAATTAGCTGGGATACCCCAAGGTGAATAAACAAAGGTCACCATATGGAAGGTTTCTGGAGAATTAGCGCAAAAGTCGAAAAATCTTCGTGGATCCTGCATGTTCGTTACCGGATCAGCACGGAAGGCATGAATCATATCAGGGAATTTCATCGCATCTCGGATGAAAAAGATCTTTAGATTATTTCCAACTAAATCCCAGTTCCCATCCTCTGTGTAGAATTTAATGGCAAATCCTCTTGGATCACGTGCTGTTTCAGGAGAGTCATTCCCACCAACAACTGTGGAAAAACGAGCAAATACCGGTGTGCGTTTTCCTTTTCCTTGGAACACTTTTGCACGTGTGTACTTAGACACAGGCTCATCACCAACTGTTCCATATGTTTCAAAGTACCCATGAGCACCAGCCCCGCGAGCGTGTACGATTCTTTCTGGAACCTTTTCGCGGTCAAAGTGACTAATCTTCTCGATAAAGTCATAGTTTTCTAATGTAGCTGGTCCACGATTACCGACTGTACGAATGTTTTGATTATTGGTGACAGGATGTCCTTGTCTGGTAGTCAGTGTGTCATCGTGCTCAATATTCGTTTCTGGTGTTTCATTGGATTTATCCATTCTATCGCCTCTTTCATATGTACTTTATTCACAGTAATTATGCTTACCAAGTATGCAATAAAATAATCCAGTTTTTGATAGATATTACAAATAAAACATAGAGGATGGATTAACTAACGATAAAAAGCTATTCTTAGCTTAAATAATATGATTAATAGAGGGGTGAAAAAGCATGGGAACCATAATAGAAGCTACAACGGAACAACTGAAAGACCTTACCAATCTAGCGTCAGAACTATATAACGGAAATAATTCTGAGGCACTTGAAAATGAGTTAAAGCAAATATTAGAAAATTCTAATCATAGATTTCTATTGTATGTAGAGGATGAGCAACCAATTGCGTTTATGCATTTGTCCATACGTACTGATTATGTTCAAGGTTCGGAAACCAGCCCTACAGGTTATATAGAGGGAGTCTATGTGAAGCAAGAGTACAGAAGAAAGGGAATATCAACTAAGCTTTTTCATGAAGGGAAGAAATGGTTTAAAAGACATGGTTGTACGCAAGTAGGCTCTGATATGGAAGTTGATAATCAAGATAGTTATCCATTTCATATGAGCCTTGGCTTTAAAGAAGCTGGACGATTGATTACGTTTATTAAAGACTTGTAAAGTTGGAAATTCACCATTCAAATTTAATGAAATTAGTATCAGGTAATATGAGTTTGTGGTAAAATATAATAAAAGTAAGTTGATTGAGAATAGAGGATGAAGAAATGTATAAATTTGCTGCAAATGTTGTAAAGGGTTTTCTGAGCCTTTTCGGAAGAATAAAAGTATATCAAAAAGAAAATCTCCCGAAGTCGGGTAGTTATGTTATTGCATGTACACATACTGGATTTGTCGATATTTTATGGCTTGGTATTGCGACTTTGCCAACAGAAATTCATTATATGGCAAAGAAAGAGCTTTTTCAAACGAAATTTACAAAGTGGTTAATGGAGAACTTACACGCATTCCCAGTCGATCGTGAGAATCCGGGTCCGAGTGCCATTAAAACACCACGTAAGCTATTAAAGGAAGGGAAGGTTGTTGGGATTTTCCCGAGCGGTACACGATCTAGTGAGGATGTACCTTTGAAACGTGGTGCAGTGACTATCGCTGCGCATTCTGATGTACCAATTGTGCCTGCTGCTTATGTCGGACCAAATAATTTTAAAGATTTGTTCAAAAGAATTAAACCAAGATTAATCTACGGGGAACCGATTCAGCTTCCAGAAGGTATGTCCAAAAAAGAAGGTATGGAAGTTTTAATGCAACAATTAGACAAAGAAATGCGAGCATTACAAGATAAGATTAAATAAAAAAGACCTTCACAGTCTAGGATTGTGAAGGTCTTTCTCTATATTATATAAGCTTATTGAAATTTATTCGCTTATTAAGTGCATAAATAATTGGTATACCTATAGCTAGTACTGCGAACTCTCCTACTGCGGTTGTTAACCATGTAAATAGGAATGGTAGCTCTAATGCTAAATTGAGTTCAAATGCAATAATAAACATATTAAATGTAAATACCAATGTATTTGCTATTAATAATGCTAAGATGTTTTTCACATATTTCCCTAATAGGATGATGATACCAAGTGATATGGCAGAATGGGCAACACCAAATACTAAATCATACCAACCTAGAGGTGAGAATAATAGGTTGTATAACAGTACCCCTATCACAATCCCGAAGAAATATTTCTTATTGAAAACAATAAGATGGTTGAACACCTCGGAAATACGAAACTGTACATTCGTAAATCCGAATGGAACGATTAGCGCTGAAACAGCAATGTACAATGCTGCAATCAGAGCATTTACAACTAATGTTCTTGCTTTCATATTAATCTCTCCCTTAGTTTTTTTACGTGGGATGGTTTCGAACCACGTCTTCCAAGCAACTTATCTAGTATAGTACAACTCCGCAAAAATAGAAAGTTAATTTTACTTTTCTATAGTATGGAATGGTTCTAGTCTTAGAACTAATAATAGCGATGACATGGTTTTATTGACAATCAACAGAAGTAGATATTATATTTACATAAAGTAACTAGATTTTAAAAAGTAACATAAAGGAGGTTGTGAAATGGAACAGAAATTTTTTCAAAAGCCAACCACATTCGTTGGGGAAGTAAACATATATGTTAGTGACCTGCAGAAGTCTTTGGACTTCTATCAACGTGTCTTGGGATTTCAAATCATGCAGCAGACGGACAGTAAGGTAGTCTTATCCCCAGATGGTGTTCGTCCCATTCTTATCTTGGAACAACCAGAAGAGGTAAGGGGAAAGCAAGCTCGGACAACAGGACTTTATCACTTTGCCATATTATTACCAAGAAGGAGAGATTTAGCCAACTTTCTTAAGCATTTAGTACAAACAGAGGGGCCCCATATCCGGCTAGGAGCCTCAGATCACTATGTAAGTGAGGCGCTTTACTTTGATGATCCAGATGGTAATGGTATTGAGGTGGCAAGCGATAGACCGTCTGCTTCCTGGAATTGGGATGATGGTACAGTGGACATGGGTACGGTCGCTTTAGATGCGGAGAGTCTGTTGGCGGAAAGTGATAAGGAGTGGGATGGCATACCAGAGGAGTCTGTAATGGGGCATATCCATCTACATGTTGCCGATTTGGAAGCTACTGAACATTTCTATGTGAACGGGCTTGGATTCAATATCGTGACGAGATATCCGGGAGCGTTATTTGCTTCTACTGGTGGTTACCATCATCATATCGGATTAAATGTATGGAATGGCGTGGGTGCACCAGCGCCTAGCACTCATAGTGTTGGACTACATTACTTTACTTTAGTGCTGCCAGATGAAGAAACAAGACAGAAGAGAATCGACAGTCTTCGAAATATCGGGGCCGAGGTTGTTCGGATAGAAGATTACTATAGGGTAAAAGACCCTGCGTCTAATACCATTCATTTACGCATTAGTGAATAACCTGTGGATAATAAAATGAGATCTACTAAAAGCGTAGATCTCATTTTTCAGCAACTTATAAATTATGATACCAATCTGTTGCTGCTCTTACTTCACTGATGGTCAATTGGTGACCTTTGTCTTCCCAGTGTAACGTAACATCTGCACCAGCATTTTCTAATAATGATTGAAGATCTTCTGATTCTTGGGCAGGACAAATAGGATCATTCGTGCCAGCCGAAATAAATACCCTTTTATTAGCTAGATTTGGTAATGTTATTCCTCTTCTTGGTACCATTGGATGGTGGAGGCTTGCACCACGTAGCGCATCTTGAAAGTGGAACATAAGACTTGCGGCAATATTTGCTCCATTAGAATACCCGATAGCAATTATATTGTTACGAGCAAAGCCATATTTTTCCGAGGCTTCATCCAAGAATTCATTTAGTTCCTTTGTACGAAATATTAGGTCCTCTTCATCAAAGACACCTTCTGCTAACCGTTTGAAGAATCGTGGCATACCATTTTCCAGTACATTACCACGAACACTTAGGATATTGGCTTCTTTATCAATCATTTCTGCAAGTGGAAGAAGATCTTGTTCAGTCCCGCCAGTTCCGTGCAGTAATAATAAAGTTGGTTTATCGGGATTTGTTCCCTTTTGGAAAATATGCTTCATATGAAAAGCTCCTTTTTATTTTGGTCTTTCGATGGAAAAAATCTCCCCGACTTTAGCATAGTTAGCCCCTGCTAATCGACTAATCGCTGCTAACTTTACAGGGTTAATTTTCCCATCTTCATAAATTTCCTCGTCAATATGATACGTGATGATTTTACCAAGGATTAGGTCGGAACCCTTTTCGCCATCTGCTGCATCTAATGCGATGATTTGCTCTAGCTTACATTCGAATCTTACTTTCGCCTCCTGTACACCGGGTACAGAGATTCTTTCACTTGGGACAGGGGTAAGGCCGGCTACAGTAATTTCACTCTTATTTGGTGGGAGAGTGGCGGCGGTTTTATTAATGTTATCAACATTTTGTTCGTCGACGATGTGAATAACAAACTCCCCATTTTCCGTTATATTTCGTGCTGTATCCTTCATCTTGCCATTCTTACGCTGTATGGCTAATGAAACGATAGGTGGGTTGGAGGATACAATATTAAAATAACTAAATGGCGCTCCATTTATTGTCCCATCTGCTGCTTTTGTTGTGACAAATGCAATAGGTCTTGGAATGATGGAGCCAATAAGCAATTTATAATTCTCGCGTTCTGATTGGCTTTCTGGATAAAAGGAAAGCACAACAATCCCCCCAAATTAGTTATCTAAATTTCGAACTTGAATTGGAATCAAATGATCATTTAGCTTTTCCCGATACATTTCATATTGGGAAGGGAGTTTTAACGCTGTCCCCATCGTTTCATACGATTCATCATGTGCAAAGCCTGGTGGGTCTGTTGCGATTTCGAATAAAATTTCGCCATGTTCTCTGAAATAAATGGCATTAAAGTAATTCCGATCTCGTACTGGGGTCACCCCGTAACCATTACTCTCTACATGCTTTTTCCAATCCAGTTGATCTGCATCATCTGTTGCTCTCCAGGCGATATGGTGAACCGTGCCAACTCCCATCTGCCCTTTACCAGTCGTAGTCTTTTTTAGGTCAATGATATTTCCGAGGCTTCCATGAGATTGGAATCGAATAAGGTCATTTTCCTCCCCGATTTTTTCAAGCCCCATGACATCAACAAGTAAACGTGCTGTTTCTTCTGGTTGGGAGGATAATAATGTGGCTCCAGCAAAACCTTTAATTGCAACGTCAGGAGTTATATCACCAATAGTCCAATTATTAATCTCGCCATCCTCACGTTCTACTAATTCAAGCTTTAAACCGTGAACATCATCAAATGCTAGATAGGTTTCTTGAAAGCGATTGGATTTCGTGTATGTGATATTAAATTTCGCTAGTCTTTGTTCCCAGAAATCCATGGAGCCGGTAGGAATAGCATAAGAAGTGACACCTACTTGGCCATCCCCTATCTTTCCTTGGTATGCATTTGCCCAAGGGAAGAATGTAATAATGGACCCTGGTCGACCGCCATCGTTTCCGAAATAGAGATGATAAGTGCCTGGATCATCAAAGTTTATTGTCTTTTTAACTAACCGTAAGCCAAGAACACTAGCATAAAAATCAACATTTTCTTGAGGGTGTCCTACGATTGCCGTGATATGGTGAATTCCTGCTGTCTTTTTCATTGTTCATCATCCGCCTTTCATTGGCCTGCTTTTTGTCCGACTTGTTTTAGTACGCTAATAAGTGTCTCTTTGTCTTCATCAGAGATGCCCTCGAATAAGCTTTCTATTACTTGCTGATGCTGTGGAAATACTTCGTCCATTAGTTTTTTTCCTTCATCTGTTATATGGATATAGACTACTCTTCGGTCGTCTTTACAATGACTTCTTTCTAGTAATCCTTTTTTCTCTAATTTATCAATGACATAGGTAATGGAACCTGTGTTTATGAGAACGGCATCGGATACTTCCTTTACGGTAAGTCTGCCTTTATGATAAAGTGCTTCAAGAATTTCAAAGTCAGAGGTACGCATTCCATGATTGCTAATATCGTGCTTAATCACCTCTTGTAGAGACTTGGAAGCCTTCATTAGAACAACAAATGCTTTTAATGAAAGATTCTCGCTCATGTTTACACCTTCTTATTTTTAATTTAATTATTATGAATTTAAATATCTTTAATTAAGTATATTTTATCTGGTTATGCTGAAATTGTCAAATGACCTTGTTTGTAGTTTTCGCAAATATGACGATATTAAGCAATTTTTATTGGGAAATTTTTTTCTATTCAAGCGATGCCTGTCTCAAATCTGCACAAGACTATACCTAGGGGTCAGTCGTAGAACAATGGCGCCCGATCTTTTCAAGCATTGAAGTACATAATAAGCCAAATAAAAAAAGAGGGGGCTACCCTCTTATGAAAAAATCCGATCGATGGTTTCAATTTCGGCTTTTGATAATTGTACCTCTAATGTTTTAAGGTTTTGTATGACTTGCTCCGGTTTTTTAGCTCCTGGGATGACGGTGTCAATTGCAGGCTGTGCGAGATACCAGGCAAGGACAATGTTGGATACTTCTGTTTGCTTCGTATTGGCAATTTCCTTTAGTGTTTCTACCTTTTGTAGGTTTTGCTCGAATGCTTCCCCTTGGAAGTGAGGCATATTAGCACGGAAATCATTAAAGGTTGTTTCTTTAGTGTATTTTCCTGCGAGTAAGCCAGAAGCAAATGGGAAATATGGAACAAAGGAAATATTGTGTTCTAGCGTGTAAGGGAACAGGTCATTCTCAGGTTGGCGATTTAATAAATTATAATGACCTTGTAATACATCGACATATCCATCTTGATTTGCTTCTTTTAATTGTTCTAATGAGAAGTTCGATACGCCAATGGCTCTGATTTTTCCTGCATCTTTAAGTTCTTTTAATGCACCAACAGCTTCGTACTTAGGTGTTTTTTCATCAGGAAAGTGGATGTAAAATAAATCGATATAGTCTGTTTGAAGTCTTTTTAGACTAGCGTCAACTGTTTCTCGTAGAAATTCTGGTGAATTATCAACGATTGTTTCACCATTTACAAGTTTTTGAGTACCCTTTGTAGCAATAACCATTTGTTGACGATTGCCCATTTCCTTCATTACTTCACCAATTATTTCTTCGGATCGTCCCATGCCATATGTAAATGCTGTATCAATATAGTCTAGCCCTTCCTTAATGGCGGTTTGTAATAACTCTCTATTAATTTGCTCATCAATTCCTGGGTAAAGATTATGACCACCAATTGCATTGGCTCCTAAACCAATAGGATTTACCACTAAGTCCGTTTTACCGATTCGTACTTTATTTGACAATATCATTACCTCCTAAAGTATTGGATAATTATATTCTATTGGAAAATCCGGTTTAAATACAAGGAAAGGGAATCGTGTTCATAACAAGATTCCCGTGTTGATTATTGATGAAACTTTAGAAACTGCATTTGCTTATTAAATAGCGCTGGATAGGATAGGTATCCTAGCATAATACTGGTTACGACTGCAGTAGTTAATAATAGGAATAAGATTAACAGTTGAAATTGAACGGCTTGTACAGGATCTGCGCCTGCAATGATTTGACCACTCATCATCCCGGGCAACTGAACAAGTCCGATCGTTTTCTGGCTCTCAATTGTTGGGATTGTACTTGCTTTGATAGCCGTAATCAATTGAGTATGAATGGCTTGTTTAGGTGTACCGCCTAAGGATAGAATTAGCTCTGTTTCATCTTGTGTATTTTCAACCTCTGCTGTAAATCGGTTTAAAAACAAGATGCCAAGTACCATCGAATTCCCAATGACCATCCCACTAATCGGGATAATATATTGTGGTGTTGGTGGCACAATGTGAAGACCAAGTAAGATACTTTGTGTTAATACCTCAATAAAAACGAATGTAATAAATAACTTCCACGTAATCCCTTGAATAGAAGCACCTTTTTTCCGAGCATTCTGAGTTGCGGCACCGATCATAAGCAGGATCATTAGGAGAATAAAGAGAATGTGTTCTGCATCAAATACATATTGTAGAACATATCCTACGGCAAGTAACTGAATGATAGACCGAATGGTAGCGATCAGGGTGTCCTTTTCTAAACCGAGTTTTAATGTTCGAGATAGAATAAGTGGAATTAGAACGAAAATTAGCGTCAATGATAGTGTAAGAAAGCTCATTCTAATTCCCCCTTTACGAATTTTTGGACACGTTTATCTTGTGGATTCCTTAATAAGGAACTATCTCCTGATTCAATTAGCTCCCCGTTCATCATGACCCATGTGTAGTGGCCAATTCTTAAAGCTTGATCTAGATTATGGGTAATCCAAATCATGGTTGTCCCATATTTCTCATTAATCTTCTCAATTAGCTCTTCAATATCATGTTGCGATACTCGGTCAAGTGATGAAGTAATTTCATCTAGTAATAATACGCTTGGTTTATTTACTAAAGTACGAGCAATAGATAGCTTTTGACGTTGTCCACCGGATAAATCCTTAGCGTGTCGCTCCAATAGCTCTGCTCCTAATCCAACATCATGTAGTAATTCTTCGGCATAATTTCTGTCAATACGTTCTCCCTGTAGTGCAAGTGGTAGTTCGAGGTTTTCTAATACAGTACCTTTAATCATGGTGGCACTTTGTAAAGCAATGCCAACCTTTCTACGTAATTCTATCGGATTATATTCATTTATTGATTTTCCTTTGATTAAAATTTCCCCAGATTCAGGAGAACGTAATCCGTTACAAAGTTTAAATAGAGTAGATTTTCCTGCGCCTGATGGGCCAACAAGCGTTGTGACTTTACCATCAGGAAAGGAACCGGTTATGTTTCTTAAAATATGTAGACCATCTGTAGAATAATTTACGTTATGGAATACGATGGCAGCTTGATTCATGATTGTCACTTCCTTTTATGTGTTCCCTTATTTTAATGTTCCAACTTAATGAGAATCAATTCTTTATCATTTTAACATGTGGCGGTTTGAAAGGGTGTCGGGAGGTTTTGGTTTGGGGAAAGGGAAAGTAATCCCACACCTTTTGGCGGCGATACTTAAAGAAATCAAAAAAGGTGGCAACTATTAACTAGTTTCCACATTCATTACTTTACGATTAATACGGGGCTAGTTGCTCGTTTAGCTACTTTATGGCTAACGCTACCTAGCATCATTTCTTGGAGGGCGTTTAATCCACGGCTTCCAATAATGATAATGTCATAGTTGTGTTTATTGGCATAGTGAACAATGGTAGGGCCTGGTTCTCCATTTAAAAAAATGACTTCAAAGTCTACACCTGATTTTTTCGCTTTTTGAATTAATAGAGCAAGTTTTTCCCTCCGTGCGTCTTCTGTATCTTTTCCCCAGTTATTTAGAACCTCTTCTTTTGAATGCTTTGGGTCGATAACATATACTATATCTACTTTAGAACCTTGACTTAATCTGGCAAGCTCAAAGGCTTTTTCACCTGCTCGTATCGAATGGTCTGATCCATCAGCTGCACAAAGAATTTTTTTAAACATCGGAATTCTCCTCTACCATTCTATTGAACTGCGGAAACTAGAATTTCCTATTATTAACATAGGTATAGCGAATTTATTTTCTATTATAGCATATAGCTACTAAATTCAAAGATATTAAGAGGAAATTGGAGAAAAGGCGAAATGTTTCCGTTTTCTTTACTGTTTCACAAAAGTGTCATATTTCGTTATAATACCTCTTGTTTGTTACGGTCCCGGCTTTCGTGAGAGTCGAAAGTCAACAATAAAAGACGAAAAAGAGGTGTAGCATGAATTTAGCAAAATTAAAAAATGAATGGTTCGGCAATATTAGAGGAGATATTCTGGCTGGTATCGTAGTTGCTATTGCTTTAGTACCGGAGGCTATTGCGTTCTCTGTTATTGCTGGTGTTGACCCAATGGTTGGGCTGTATGCGTCGTTCGCTATTGCAGTGACGATTGCATTTGTTGGTGGGCGTCCTGGTATGATTTCTGCTGCAACAGGGGCAACGGCATTGTTGATGGTTACATTAGTGGCAGAACATGGCTTGCAATATTTGTTAGCAGCCACTATTTTAACAGGTATTCTGCAAATTGTGATGGGTGTATTAAAGTTAGGACGTTTAATGAAATTTGTCCCCCGGTCGGTCATGATTGGCTTTGTTAATGCACTTGCCATTATGATTTTCATGGCGCAATTAGAGCATTTTACAGGTGCAAATTGGGAAATGTATGCCATGCTGGCAGGAGCATTAGCCATCATTTATATTTTACCGCGATTTGTAAAGGTGATTCCAGCACCATTAGTAGCGATCGTTGTCATTACGGCAATTGCTATGTTTACAGGAAGTGGTGTGAAAACGGTAGGAGATATGGGAGAATTAACACAATCTCTACCAATCTTCTTATTCCCAGACATTCCACTTAACTTTGAAACGCTACAAATCATTTTTCCGTATGCACTATCAATTGCCATTGTTGGTTTAGTAGAGTCTTTACTTACAGCATCTATTGTAGATGATATGACAGATACGAAAAGTGATAAGAATAAAGAAGCACGTGGACAGGGGATTGCGAATATTGTGTCTGGGCTGTTTGGTGGTATGGCTGGATGTGCGATGATTGGACAATCCGTTATTAACGTAAAGTCTGGTGGTCGTGGAAGATTATCCGCTTTTGTTGCTGGGGCATTTTTAATGGCACTTATTCTAATATTTAACGGCTTATTAGTTCAAATTCCGATGGCAGTCTTAGTTGGTATTATGTTCATGGTATCTATTAGTACCTTTGACTGGTCATCGATAAAGAATATTCCTAAAACACCAGTTACGGATACGATTGTAATGGTAGCGACAGTTGTCACGGTACTATTTACACATGACCTATCTAAAGGTGTTCTAGTTGGTATTATCTTAAGTGCAATTTTCTTTGCTTCAAAAATCTCTAAGGTGAACGTGACAGCACTTGCGAGTAAGGAAGCAAATGTGAAGGTATATCGTATTTCCGGACAACTTTTCTTCGCTTCTGTAACAGAGTTTGTGGACAGCTTTAACTACAAAGAGGAAGTAGAAAAAGTGAAATTAGATTTATCAAATGCCCATATATGGGATGATTCTGGTGTAGGGGCAATTGATAAGGTTGTACAGAAGTATCATCAAAATGGTGTGAACGTAGAAGTGGTCGGGTTAAATGATGAAAGTCATAAATTAGTAGAAAGACTAGCGAATTATAATAAGCCTGGTGGATTGGAAAAGGCGGCTAGTCATTAAATTCGGTTAGAGAGTTAACTTCGGTTAGCTCTCTTTTTTTTGTAAATAAGAAATCATTACCATCTATTCCAATTTAAATAAAGGAATTTCATACTCGGGAATAGAATTATATAAGATTAATACAAAACTGGGGGATTTATTCATGCGAGGCAAATTACATCATATCGAATTAAATGTTTCAAACTTGGAAAGGTCTACTGATTTTTGGGGTGAGCTTTTAGAAGAATTAGGCTATCAACCTTATCAAACCTGGGAATCAGGAAGAAGCTGGAGGTTAGGAGATACGTATATCGTTTTTGTACAGACGGAAGAGCATTTCTTAGAGGGTACATATCATCGGAAAAGAGTCGGATTAAATCATCTTGCATTTTATGCGGATTCTAGGGAGGATGTTGATGTGATTACGCTCCATTTAAAGGAAAAAGGTGTGCCAATCTTATATGAGGATAGGCATCCATATGCAGGTGGTCCTAACCATTATGCAGTGTTCTTCGAGGATCCGGATCGGATAAAAGTGGAAATCGTGGCACCATAAGAAGAGGAGGGGATACTATTGAATGAAGCTGAACTGAAATCGATACTAAGTCAATATAAGGAGAGCAACTTCCAACAACTCGGTCCTGTACCTTTACCAACCTTAGTGAAGGCAATGCTAGATTATATTGGTAGTACAGATCCGGAGTTACGGGATTCATTGATTTATCCATGCTTTACTAACCTTATAATAAATGGACATTTTCCTCCCTCAGAGCTAAACAGAATAGTGACAGTTTGTTTAGATGATCATCACTTATTTTACAAAATAAATGAACCAGATGAGGACGCTGTCTTTACGCGTTCATTTTCTTCCTTAATCCTTGCTGTCCTGTTATTTGTTAATAGACAAAAACCCTTTATAGCCGATGAGGAAATAGATCACATTACAAACAAAATGATACATTATGTAAAGAAGGAAGAGGATGTTCGGGGATTTGTAGAAGGGAAAGGTTGGGCGCATAGTATAGCTCATATAGCAGACGCGCTCGATGAACTAGTGAAGCAACCACAATTAAAGGAAAGTAGATTAGAAGATATTGCACTAATCATTCTGGATAAAATGTGCTTTGATAAAGCCTACTTCTTGTTTGAAGAGGACGAACGGATGGTTGTTCCTTTCATTTCCTTGTTGGAAAGGGGAATGAATCCATTATTCCTATATGAAAAAATCGATAAAATTGTGATGGAGCTGCAGCAAAGCTATTCACAACATAGTTCGAAACCGTTCATTCAAAGGAACAACATCAAACAATTTTTAAGAAGTCTGCTGCTGCATTTAGAGGTGATAGGAAAAAAAGAGGAGTTCCGGGAACACTTGAAAAATGCACTAATAGCTATAAATCAGCCATACTACAACTTATAAGGGGAACGTATAATGAATCCAATATTAATTGATTTTCCGAGCGAATTTGAAACAGAAAGATTACATATCCGTATGCCAATGCCTGGTGATGGAAAAGCAGTTCACGAATCAAAACAAGCTTCCAAAAAGGAGCTTTTGCCTTGGATGCCTTGGGCACAGCATGAGGAGCAGGAAGAGGATACAGAAATAAATATCCGACAAGCCCATGTAGCCTTCTTGAATAGGGAGGATTTAAGGCTGTTAGTTTTTCACAAAGAGACAGGTGTATTGATTGCTAATTCAGGATTGCACCGAATTGACTGGGATGCGCGTAAATTTGAAATTGGATACTGGATTGATACCCGTTATAGTGGGAAAGGTTATATGACGGAGGCGGTAAAAGGGATAGCTGATTTTGCCTTCCGTGAGCTAGAGGCAAACCGTGTTGAAATCCGATGTGATGCGAAAAATGTAAAGAGTCGTGCCATTGCCGAGCGAATCGGATTTGAATTAGAAGGGATATTGCATAAAGATAGTTTAGATGTTTATGGACAAGAGCTTCGAGACACATGTATATATGCAAAAGTAAAATAATCTAAATTTGGGCTTTACATATACCTCGGAATTCTATATAGTATAGTTACCTAATAATTCTAGGTAGGTGAAAAAATGTTTGATCGAGAACTGGTAAAAGGGAGTACATCGTTACTTGTCCTACAGTTATTAAATGAGCGGGATATGTACGGTTATGAGCTTGTTAAGGAAATGGATTACCGCAGTGACCATAATTTGCAAATGAAGGAAGGTACCTTATACCCTGCCCTTCATAAGCTAGAAAAGCAAGAATATATTGAGTGCTATTGGCAAAATCAAGAAAAGGGTCCTGCACGTAAATACTATCGTATCACACTTGAAGGTAAGAAAATATTAGAAGCTAAAACAAGTGAATGGCATCGATATGTTCAGGTGATGAATAATCTAATCGGGAGAAGTGAATCGTGACGACTGGCGATAAACGTTTTTTCCAAGAGCTTGATCAAGTTCTTGGGAAACACCCTGAAAAGCAGGAAATCATCGCAGAATACAGGTCCCATGTATATGAACTTCTTCGTGAAGAGGATATTCAGGACGCAAACGTCTATGATGAAATTGTAAAACGGTTAGGAACACCTGAAGAAATTGCAGCGATTTGGAAAGATGAGGCAAAGGTAACGCCGAAAAAAATGCAACTATTATTTGTTGTATTAAATGTTCTTATTTTCCTTGGAGGAATAGTCCTTACGATTGTTTATAACGTTTACCATATCGAATGGATTGAAGTACTGTGGAAAAGAATAACTGCAGTACCTTCCATCATTATAATGGTGTATATGGCATTTTGGGGACTGCTCGGCTATGAGATTGGTAAAGAATTTGGTAGTGGCGGCTTAACGATTCTTCGTAGGACATTTACATATGCCGTTATCCCCAATCTTGTGTTGATGTATTTAATTGTGTTTAAATTGATTCCTCATGAATGGTTTCAGCCTCTGCTAAGTGGGCGATTTATTCTAGTGTGTATTTTATTAACAATTATGTTGTATCCGATAAGCTGGATTGGATATCGCTGGGGGAGGAAGGCTTCGGTATAGCACCTTACCCTACGATATCAAGTGCCGATGCGTTTCTTTGTCTGTATACCTAGATAACCTATGTATATAGAATGACTAAATGGTGGTGGAATAATTGAAGCAACGTCAAAAGACTTTTGGATTTTTAGTAATTTGTTTAGTGCTTGGTATATTGGCAGAGCTTAGCTTTTTTCATGGTGTGATAGGGATATCGTACCCAATTTTTATTGCAGCATTTTATGCTATCCTGTATTACCGACTAGGGTTTAAAGTATCTCATCGACGAATTGGCTTATTATTAATGGTCATGATCTGGGTTTTATCAGCGTCATTTGTATTCTATGATAATGAGTTTTTTTATGCGTTAAATCTTTTTGTAATTCCGGTTTTAGTGTTTGTCCATATTGTGTTAATTACGACACCGAATCATGTGGATTGGGTTTCGCTAATCTTCTTTAAGCGAATTTTCTTTAAGGTATCTCAAACATTCAGTTATTTAAAAAGATGGCTCAAGATTATTTTTAAACGAACCTTATTTCGACAGGTGAGTAAGGAAACCAGCCAAACCATAAAGAGAATTGTAAAGGGGTTATTGATTGGGGGACCGTTGCTTTTCGTTATAACGGTGTTATTAATATCAGCGGATGAGAAATTTGCTGCTATGATGCTGGAAATACCAGCATTTATGTTGAAGCTGAATTTCCTGGAATATTTTTTCCGAGTAGTAGCTGCATTATTATTGTCGTTATTATTCTTTGGAGCCTTCCAGACGTTAAAGAAGCGGTATGTACTACCACTAGGAAGGCAAGCGGTTCAAAAAGAGAAGGTAACCTGGGACAGTGTGATTGCAGGGACGGTCTTAGTCTTGCTTAATATTATTTATGTCCTATTTGTCGCCATTCAATTTACGTATTTCTTTGGTGATGCACTTCATGCAGATTATACGTATGCAGAGTACGCAAGAAGAGGATTTTTCGAGCTTGTACTAGTAACCGTGATTAACTGGACCTTATTGTTAATTTGCTTGAAGCTAGTAAAGGCTGGGAAGAAAGCATACGGCTACTTTTTGAAGGCGATGTATACATTGTTAATTGTAGTTAGTGGGGTCATGCTTGCATCCGCATTTATTCGTTTAAGTGCCTATGAAGCAGCTTATGGATTTACATTGGACCGAATTCTTGCACATGTCTTTATGTTGTTTTTAATGATAATTTTTGCGTATACATTGGTCCGCGTATGGATAGAGGGAATTTCTATCGCACACTTTTATATAATAGTGGGATTACTATTTTATACAGGACTGAATATGGTCAATTTAGAAGAAATCATTGTGGAGAAAAATCTAGAACGATATGAAGAAACCGGAAAAATTGATATCTATTACTTAGATTTACTTTCTTATTCTGGTATTGATGGTTTAATCACGCTATATGAAAAAGATCCAAATTATCCAGATTTATTAGCGGTGTTAGAGCAGCGTAAAGAAATGATCGAACAACTTCGTTTAAACACATGGCAATCGTTTAATTTCAAGAAAGAGCAAGTAGTAGAAAGACTTCAGGAGCTTGAATTGAGATAAGGAGGAGCAATTATGAATACAATTCCTAATCATGTCGCTATTATTATGGATGGAAATGGTCGTTGGGGAAAACGCAGAGGGCTTAGTAGAAGTGAAGGGCACTATGCAGGTTCCCAAACGATGGAAGAATTGATAGATGCGAGTGCGGAAATGGGAATTAAGATACTAACACTGTATGCTTTTTCTACTGAGAATTGGAAAAGGCCTAAGGATGAAGTGAATTATTTGATGAATTTACCCATTAAGTTCTTTAATCAAAAATTACCGGAGTTTATGAAACGTAATATTAAAATTCTTATTTCAGGGGATGTAGAGAATTTACCAAAAGGAACAAGGAATGCCGTGTTACGGGCCATGGATAAAACAAAGAATAATACAGGCTTAATCGTGAATTTTGCGCTGAACTATAGTAGTAGGAGTGAGATTGTTCAAGCAATTGCTCGTATTATTCAAGATGCGAAGGACAAGAAAATTTCGATGGATCAATTAGATGAGCAAATGTTTGAAAGCTATCTTTATACGAAGAACTTACCAGACCCTGATATTATCATTCGAACTGGTGGGGAGAAGCGTATTAGTAACTTTTTAATGTGGCAATCTGCTACAGCTGATTTATGCTTTGTGGATGAATTGTTTCCGGACTTTAAAAAAGAATTATATATTAATGCCATTAGAAAGGTGTATGCGAATAAAGAAGCCCCTTTGAAAGAATGGGTGGTATAAAGTTAGGCGTTTTTCGTACAGGTGTATTGTTAATGATAGATAAGATGGAATATTCAATTAAATGACGGTTTTCTTAAGGGTGAGGTATAGAAAATGGCAAATAAGCGCTTTGGTCTATTATTTTGTTTTACTTTATTCCCCATTTTGTTGATGGCTTGTAGTTCAGAAACTATGGAAGATGTTATGAGAGAAGCTGAATCTACGGATTTATCTGATGAAAGTATTGATGGTATTAAAGTGGGGATGAACATCCATGATGAAAGCTTTATAATGAAACACGGTAATTTTCAATTACACCCAGATAATCAACATTACGCTGCGCAAAGAAACTATGACCAGTATTGGAATAAAGAGATTATGGTGAGTGTAAATAGAGAAACAGAGGAAATTTTACAAGTTGGAATTATGGAAAACAATAATACATCTTCTAGTGAACGGGGAATAAAAAGAGGCTCGTCTGTTAATGAAGTGATAGAAACTTACGGTGAGAACTATTTTACCTATGAAGATAAAGAGCAATCGATATCGATAATTGGGTATGTTGATCATCCAAACAATTTACAATTAACGTTTGTATACTTTGATGATCAAATTACAGGCGTTAATCTCGGCTATGCTTTTGACAAAATGAAATGGGAATTGAATGAATAAATTACCTAAAGTGGCTATACCTCGAGCAAGAATTTTAAGGGACATTTTTTCCGTCCTATACGATAAGCGTAAGCGATACAGAAGAGGTTCAAATCCCTATCCGCTCCGGATGCATACGATTCGATTATATTAAGTGATGTCCTGGTTGACTAGAGATAACCGTATGTATATTTCCGGAGCAGGAATTTATTTATCATCTAACTTGAAACCTCTCTGAATGAAATATCAACTATTTCTTCTGTATTGTTATTAAAGGTTATATCAATAAAAACACCAAACTCATTAGTAGGCGCCTCAAGCCATAGCTTAAACGTTTCGGTTGAATTCTCAATTCCTCTTTTTTTACCGACGTGAAGGTAATCCACTATGTTTGCATCCGGATACTTTTCTTTTACCTTTTGCATAGCTAGACGTCCCCACTTCGCATAGGAGGGCTCTTGTTCCTTAGTAGAAATCGCCTCTAGTGGTGTTTGAAAAGCGGTTATTCCCAAGCTGAAAATAGTAACACTTAACATTATCATCATCAATTTCTTCATGGTTAAAACCTCGCTTAGCATAAGAAATAGAATAGAAAAACGCCATTTTCTAAATCATTGTCCAAATTGGATTTTCCAACTTCCAATAGTATCCTTTATTATTCGGCGGGGAACCCAACTTTATACTTCTTACGGTAATTCCTCATTATAACTTCGAGATTTAGTTGACCTTTTCAACAGGTCGTTTAGGGAAAAACGTATAACTAAAGCTTATAATAAAATCTATGATTAAAATCAGAGACCAAAACTGAATGGTTTGTAGTAATGCTTCAGTCTGTGAAGGATTATTAATATAAACAACAATACCCATTAATATCACCCCGCCGATTAACCAGGACAACAAATGACGGTACCACCCTTTACGTTCTTTTCTTGCGTGTTCTTTGCCATATTTAATTTTTACCGGTTTTTCACCGTTTCCAAATCGGTACTTAAAACGGACATCTGCCCATTTAATCATCTGATGCCCAAAGGCTATACTTACCCCTATATAAATCGCGGCAATTCCATGCACTATAGAGGCAACAGCTCCATTTTTCAAATCGTATACGGTAACAATAAGCAATATAAGATCAACGATTGGCGTACAAATGAGCAAAAATGTACCCAGTTTTTTCTTATTCATTACATATCTAGCAGTTAGTCCTGCTAGAACAAATATCCAAAAACCTATCTCACATGCTATGATCAACCAACCAATCAAAAGAAACACATCCTTCGCTTCGCTTTATTTAGTACACTTGTGCTAAATAATATCAGAACTGTTTATTTAACACAAGTGTGATATAATAAAAATATGCCAAAAATAATTGATCACCATAAACGTAAAGTTCGAATAGCAGAAGCAACATGGAAAGTTATTGTGGACGAAGGAATCGAACAAGCATCTGTCAGAAAGATTGCTAAGGCTGCAGGACTCTCTACTGGATCGCTAAGACATTATTTTTCATCGCAGTCCGAATTGCTTCGTTTTTCTATGGAAATGGTTTCTGAACGGGTTATCGAGCGTGCGAAAGCAAGGGAGTATTCAGAGGATATAAGCCCGTTAGAGTTTTTGACTGAAGGTGTATATGAAGTACTACCCGTCAATGACGAGCGAAAAATAGAAATGGAGGTGTGGCTTGCTTTTTCGGCGAAAGTTTTAGTTGACTCAACGCTCCGTGAGCTAAGCAATAAAGTGTACAGTGACATGCACCAAGGGTTGAAAAATGTCGTTCTTGCCTTACAATCATTACAATACGCAAAAGACGGGCTTGATCTAGAATTAGAAGTTAATCGACTCCATGCGATAGTTGACGGAATGGCAATGCATCATTTATTAAATCCAGAGCACTTTACACATGATGAAATGATTCAGACATTAAAATATCATCTTCAATCGCTTTGCAAATAAAGCACACTTTAAAATGCAATTAAACAACCTGGTCATTTCAATAGAGTCTTATAATAATATGGCTCTAATCTAATAAAAAGCTAATTATGCCTATTGATAAACTTACCAAATTTGTTGCATAATTAGCTTTTTGATTGTTTTTTGCGCTATTATACTTCAAAAATCCCATTGTGTTCTAGTGAATAAATTTCTAAATACCCGTAATTAATAGGTTGGGGTTGATTTTACCTAAGGATTTTTGCCATGTAATATTCATTTAAATAGTCACCATTTACATATAAAGAATCTGTTTTGGTGCCTTCGATTTCGAATCCCATTTTTTTATAAAGGGAGACTCCAGCTTCATTATCGGTGACAACCGTTAATTCTAATCGGTGAATGTTATGCTCCAATGCCCATTCATTTAATGCGGCAAATAATAATCTACCAACACCTTTACCACGAAAGGCATGGTGAATGCCTACTACAAGATATGCTGTGTGCTTCTTTCTTTTAGCCTCGCCACCAATTGCAAAAAGATAGCCGATTAGCTCTTTTTCCTCTTCTGCAACAAGTATAGTGGAGTTCTCCGATTTTTGTAGGCGTTCAATCATGTTCTTTTGGCTTTCAGAAGAAATTTGTCTCTCTCCAGCTTCCCAAAGCATGTACTCAGAGCTTGCATCTACCTGTAGGATCAGCTGTGCTAATTTTGGCGCATCACTTAGAATTACTTCCCTAATTTCCATTTCTTCCCCCCCTTTTTTAAGGCTTATCTTTATTGATTAATTGTGTCATTTGATGCCAAATAGACCCTTTCGCTTCTTCTCCCCCTTGGATTCTAGCTAACGCCATTTTGACCTGCATTCGCACTTCAAATTCCGGATCGTCTTGTGCTTCGAGAAGGGCAGGGATAGCGGTTTCGTCACCAAGCTCATACAGGAACATCGCAGCTCGCCAGCGTACTAATCTACTTTTATCTTTTAATGTTTTTATCATTTCGGGCATTGCTTCTGTAAAGCTTAAGTCTGATAAGCAATCACCAGCTGTTCGTCGTACATTTACGGCTTTATCTTGTAAGGCTTTATATAAGTATGGTAATACCTTTTTGTCATCTATCATGCCTAAGTATGCCGTCGCAAGTCTACGTATCGAGGCCTTTTCATCATCTAGTGCTTTATCCAATACGGGCAAATCTTCGATAGTTGGATCCATTCGATCGAGTGCGGCATAACGTGCTCGCCAATCTGTATTATCGAGCATCTCTAGCGTAACTTTTTTCCATGGGGTTGGAGCGGTTTTATTGTCTAACGCATACGTCACAAGCTCCTTTAAGCGGTTATCGTCATAGGAAGCAGAGATTTCCTCGACTACTTCACTGCCGATTTCTTTTATATCACCGTAACGTGGGCTTTGTTCCACCCATTTACGCTCCATTAACATATTATCGGATGCTGCTGATGCCTCCATTGCAGCATTCATAAATCGTTCAGGTAATCCGAATCGTTGTTCTATGTCGCCGTCTTCTAGCTTTACTTGCATCGGAATGTAGCGGAACATTTGAATGTACACTTTTATTTCGCCGTAATGGTCATCAATGGATGCATCGGAAGTATTCGTGTCGCTTTCATTTTCTTCTACAGAACCAAGCGTTTTCCGTACCTCTGGTAAAACGTCCTCCCAAGGTGTCCGGGCATCGCGCTCAAGGGCAATAAAGTCAATAACGCGGTAAATTCCTTTCACCCCATTAATGGCAAATAATTCTTGTATATAGAAAGGGGCATTTGTTACGTCATCACCAAGCTTGTAGTTTTCAGTTTTACCATCTGGCATCACTTCGTCGACATTTATTTTCATGGAGTATGGACTTGGTGTTGGTTCAATCGATACAATTTTCATAGAAAAATCCCCCTAGGTTTTATTATAGGTAAGTCAATTCTACCAAAGGGGGAACCTTCTAGCCATCGATTCGTTTAATTAATAATGTGCTAATAATCCCTTTTTCATTGCAATACGTTCACAATATAAGAAGAAAATTAGCCCGAGTAAGAAGTAGAATATCGCATTAAAAATGAGCGAGAAATAATCAAATGCTGTAAAGTCCGCCAAAGATAACCCATCAATCATCGTAGCTCGAATTAGATCGACACCTTTGACTATTGGAAGAAAGGCTAAGAATGGAGCAGTGGACAAAGGAACAAAAACTAATCCGGCTAATATGAATTGTAGTATTTGTAAAAATGCGCCGATTTGCTTTAATACAAGTGTCATCCCGGCAATGATAAATCCTAATCCCATCATACTAACAATAGTAAGGATGAAAATTGGCAAGATTGTAAGGAGATCAATGTTTAGCCATTGACCAGTTGTGAGCATCGCCAATAGTAAAAGAATGACAACAATTAGGAAATGAGCAGTACCTAAGGCGATTAATCGAGAAAGCATAATCTTCCATTGTCCTAATGGTGACATGTAAAGCTGTTCTAATGTGCCTTGTGTAGCTTCGTTAGTAATCTGGTAACCAATATCCTGAACTACGATAAGTGCTAAGTACCAAAATACATAATTGACAATCACAAACTGTGTATTTAAATCTTTTGATCCTGGATCACCAATAAGTTGAATTCCTGCAAATAAGCCTAAAAAGATACAGTAAAATGTAACGAGCATAGCAATGGTGTTTGGAAGATAGCGTTTTAGCTCGATTACTTCTTTCCTAGTATTTGCCTTAATAAGATTGAACCAACTCATGTTCCGATTCCCCCTTTATGATTTTCAAAAATACTTCTTCAAAATTAATGGTTTTTCGATCAATCGTTTCAATTGGAGTCTTTTCTAAATTTAGGATTTCAAATAACTCATAGATAGCATTACTATTTGGAAGGTTTACTTCTATTTTCGATTGGTGATTGTCTAAGGTGTATTCTAGTTGTGGGAATTTTTCTTGTAAGTGTAGCTGCTGCTGTTCACTTAGATGATTGGCTAGTGTAATCGTGTAAGCTCTAACTTCAAATAGACGAAGTAGGTTCTCTACTCGGTCATTGGTAATGATTTTTCCATTATTGATAATGATAGTACGTTCGCAAAGGTCCTGAATAACATCCATGTCATGTGAGCTAATAATAATGGTTCGCTTGTATTCTTTAGCAATTTCTTTTAATAGCTGTCTGACCTCATATCCGGTTTCCACGTCAATACCTAGAGTTGGCTCATCGAGAAGGATAATTTCTGTATCTGCTAGCATGGCGACTGCAATCGCAAGTTTTTGCTGCATCCCCCTTGATAAACGATTCACTAGTTCATGTTCTTTCTGTTTTAAATGGAATTTCTTTAGCAAATCATCAATCTGACTCGCTACTTCTTTTCGTGACTTCCCCCGATTTCCAGCAAAGTACTCTAAGTTTTCTCTTACCGTTAGTCGCCAGTATAGATTTCGATTTCCTTCTAATACCGCACTAATGTGAGTTAAGGCTTTTAGACGCTTCTGTTGATTATCTATCCCATTAATCGAGATTTTTCCTGAATCCGGCTTAATTAATCCGCAGATCATTTTTATGGTGGTTGATTTACCAGCACCATTCGGACCTAATAGTCCTACTATTTCTCCTTCATAAATTGAGAAAGAAATATCGTCCACAGCAGTAATCACGTCGGAGGATTTTCTTTTTTGATATGTCTTACATAATTTTTCTACCTCAATAATCGGTCTCATTCCATCAACTCCTATAAAATTAAATTAACTAAAATAAATATTAAGTATATTTAATAAAATTGTCAACGAGAATATTAAATTTTGTGAATATATTTTTAATTATATTTAACTTTGTGTATAATGGATGTAGCAATTACACGGAAAAGGTGATGGATTTGAGTACTGTTGGAGAAAGAATCAAACAGTTAAGAAAAGAACGCAAGCTGACTTTAGCGCAGCTTGCACAAGATAAAATGTCAGCTGCAATGGTAAGTCTGATTGAAAATGGAAAGTCAAATCCGTCTGCAGAGAATCTCAAGCATATTGCTAATGTATTGAATGTAAACATTTCGGACCTATTAGGTGGAATGAGCAGGGAATCACTACAGAAAAAAGCAACATCAATAGCAAAAAGAATAGAAGTTAAGTTAGACTTGAGCACACTGCAAATCACCCTTCAGGAAATACAAGAATTGATACCGGACTTAGGGCATAATGTAGAGTCTGCGAAAATTTATGAATGTTACGTCCGATGTTTGTACGCCTTATATGTGTTTTATCCAAAAGAATTCAAGTTATATGAAGATAAGAATTGGAATCGTTATTTGCAAAAGGCGGAAAGTATTTATGCTGATTTGAAAATGGAGAGTAAAGTGCTCGGTATCCGACACAGACTAGCAGAAATGGAATCAGTTAATGGTAATTATCATCGGACAATTGAAATAGTGGATGATAGTTTGTATATCGTTAAATCGATGGATAGCCTAGATACTATCTCAAACATGGTTCGACTGATGCTCTTGAAGGTATACTGCCTTGAAGCGCTAGGACATACAGATGAGACGTTTACGCTCCTACATGAGGTGATTGAGTTTTCTAATCAATATATGATGTTAAATCACTTCTTCGAGATTCATAATTTAGGAGCTATGCTATATTATCAGGAGAATGAGTTTGAAAAGGCGAGAGAATTTGTTGGGAAGATCAATAAGTTCTTTGAGATCATACATCACGAAGAACTATATATTGAAAAGGAATTTATCATGATTCATTATATGGAATTTTTCGAGGATGAACCGAAGCTCTCGCTAGACATGATACAGAATCTGGAAGGTAAACTGTCCAATCTAACGTTATATAACGAAGTGGTAGACCAAAGATTACAAAACATGCTTAGTGATTTAAAGGCTAGATGCTACACGAAGTTAAAGGAAACAGAGAAAGCATTACCACTATTCCGTGAATTATTGAATGATACACATGCAGGGGTCCATCCAATGGATGTAGCGCTTAGAGAAGTGAATAAGTCTTATCAAGCGCTCTGCTATATGGAATTAGGAGACAAAGAGAAGGCGGAAAAAACAGCCAAGGAAAGCGTTGCTATACTAAAAAAATATCCCCGTACGACCTATTATCACTTTGCACGCAATGTACTAAAGGAAGTACAACAAATGAAATAACTTGAAGCTACTTTCGGGTTATTTTTTTGTTTCTTATTACCCTAAGAGCTTCCTTATATGAAATTAAATGAATGGTGTATAAAGTTTTGGAAGGAAAACAGACTATACAAGGAACAGAACTTAAGAGAAGTGAGTGATACATATGCCATATCGGGAACAGATTCCAATTGATACAGGTATCGACAACACTGTAAAGCTATTACTGGAAGGCTATAACTATATAACGAATCGCAGAAATCAATTTGGTAGGGATATTTTTGAAACAAGGCTGCTTGGTGGGCAAAAGGCAATCTGTGTGGCGGGGAAAGAAGCGGTAAACATGTTCTACGATGAGAAAAAGCTGATTCGGCAAGGGGCAGCGCCGAAGCGACTTCGACAAACCTTATTTGGAGAGCATGCGATTCAGACGATGGATGGGGAGAGTCATCGACATCGTAAGGAATTATTTATGTCTTTGATGACAAGAGAACGTCTAGACGATATCAAGACCATTATGAGGAAACATTTAGAACGAGCTTCGGAAAAGTGGGTAAAGCAACAAGAGGTGGTGCTATATAGTGAAATGTGCCAGCTGCTGACAAAGGTAGCCTGTGAATGGGCTGGTGTACCACTTAAGGAGAATGAATGGAGCAAAAGAGCGAATGAGCTTGAGGCAATGTTTGATAGTGCAGGGGCACTTGGGGGGAGGCATTGGAAAGGCAGAAATGCTAGAAATTTTGCAGAAAGTTGGTTAAAGGGTCTTGTTCAAGATGTCCGCAATAATGCTATAGAGGTTCCTCAAAATACGGCGCTATACAAAATGGCGTGGTATCAGGATAAAGATGGTGTGCTTTTACATGAACAGATCGTTGCAGTAGAATTGTTAAATATTTTACGACCAATTGCTGCGATAGCAGTTTACATTACCTTTGGTGCGTTAGCATTATATGAGCATCCAGCAGAAAAAGAGAAGCTTCAAACAAAACCTAGTGTTTATTTTGAATTGTTCGTCCAGGAGGTAAGGCGTTATTACCCATTTTTCCCAGTATTAGTTGCAAGAGTTCGTGATGATTTTCTATGGAATGGCCATGATTTTCGTAAAGGAAACCTCGTGTTACTTGATATTTACGGTACGAATCATGACCCTGATATTTGGGAGCATCCAGACATGTTTGACCCAGAACGCTTTAAGGATCGTGATGATAATCTGTATGATTTTATACCCCAAGGTGGTGGTGACTACTATCGAGGTCATCGCTGTCCAGGGGAATGGTTAACAATTGAATTAATGAAGGAAACGATGGATTTTTTAATCCATCATGTGGAATATGAAGTACCGAAGCAGGATTTACGATTTAGTATGAGGCGATTTCCAAGCTTGCCTAAAAGCAGATTTATCATTCATCACATTCGTCGAAAAAACGGATGAAAGGGAGCAGCTAAGTATTGCTCCCTTTTATTTGTTTAATTGTTTTCTCCAGCAATTCTTTAAACTTTGTACGGTCCTCATCGGTAAATGGTTTCGGTCCTTTTGTTTTTTGACCACTTCTTCTTGCTTTTGCACTAAGGTGCCTTGTCTGTAGCAATTGGTCGATGTTTTCATTCGTATAGGCAAAGCCCTTGTGATGTAATACAAGACAACCCTTCCCCAGTCCTAGAGAAGCAAGACCATAATCTTGGGTAATGATTAAATCTAATCGCTTAGCCAGCTGCATGATCCGATAGTCTGCTGCATCGGCTCCTGTATCAACGTAAATCGTCTGTACCCCATCCACAAGTTCATCATGTGAGTAGTGACTAATGCTTTTAACTAATACGACTGGTATCTGATATTGTTTCGCAACTGAGATGACGATATCTTTCACTGGGCTTGCATCTGCGTCTACATATATTTTCATGTTAATTCTCCGTTTCTTTGTGTCTACTTCCATGAAAGCGAATTATTGATGATTTGTCAATCACTCTTGCTTTTTAATCGTGGGAGATGTTGGATTGGCTTGCTTACCGGTATTCAGTAGTGTACTAATGAAAAAATAGCTGAGGTTAATATGGACTCCTAACGACGATAAGGGCGATCGAACTAGCTTGGAGAATATCCAAAAACATGATTGGATTGTGTATAATCCATCATGTTTTTTATTTTATAATAATATGCACTTTACAATAGTGTGCGTCATACACTATAATGAAAACAGGAGTTGATCAAGATGAACGAACAAGAACATATTGATAAGTTATTGCTTGAATTACGAAGAGGTACAATCACCATTGGTGTTCTTAGCCAGCTATCTAATCCCCAGTATGGTTATTCACTTGTTACGAGATTAAACGATAGGGGAATTCAAGTAGAGCCTGGAACTTTGTATCCACTACTTAGGAGATTGGAGAAGCAAGGTTTACTGGCTAGCAGTTGGGATACCAATGAAGCAAGGCCCAGGAAGTATTATGTGCTAAGTGAAATGGGTAAAAAGGTTTACAAACAACTATGTACAGAATGGGAAAGTATGGTCAAGAGTCTGGATAGTCTTATTCATAGGAAAGGAGCAAATGAAGATGGAGATGATTGAACGGTACATTTATGCAGTTACCCAAAAGCTACCGCAATCCCAACGAGAAGATATTGCAGTTGAGCTTCGTGGATTAATTGAAGACATGGTGGAGGAACGTGTTGGAGATACTGCAGATGAAAAAGTGGTAGAAGAAGTTTTATTAGAATTGGGCAGCCCAAGGGAGATGGCACTAAAATACACAGGGAAGAAAAGGTATTTAATAGGTCCAGAGCTTTTTGAGCCATTTCTTACTGTTTTAAAGATTGTATTAATATCGCTGACAGCTGCACTTGGTATCGTCTTCGTGATTCAAACTATGATTAATCCGATTGATTTATTAGATGCCTTTGTAGGGTTGATTGTTTCGTTAGTTACGGCAATACCACAGGCAGTAGGGTGGGTTATCCTCATCTTTGCATTGGTGGAGTACAATGGTGGATATAAGGCAGAGGATTTAGCTCTGGATAAATCGTGGAGCCCGTCATTACTACCAGAGATTCCGAATCGTAAACGACAAATTAAACGTTGTGATCCAATAATTGCGATTGTTTTTTACGTCTTGATGATGGTGCTATTTACTTTCTCTAGTAATTTCTTTGGTGTATATGTTTTTCAGGATGGTTCATTTCAGCATGTGATTCCTTTTTTAAATGAGTCTACACTTTCACACTATCTACCATTCATATTGCTATCACTTGCTTTATTTATTGTCAAAGAATGTCTAAAGCTAATTTCCGGTAAATGGACGATGAAACTGGTAGCTTATACTTTGATTATCAATCTGATTGGGATAGTAGCTGTTATTTTCTTAATCACCGGAGATGCATTCTGGAATACTCAATTTATGAGTGACTTGGCGCAAGCAGGAGTTGTTGCTGAGGGGACGGATGGATATTCTGTTGTCGAAGCCATTTGGATTAATTGTACGAATATTGTACTCATCATACTATTAATTGGATTAGTATGGGATGTAGTAGATGGATATATCAAGGCAAGAAAACAATAATATGCTTTTCAATAAGCAACGAATTGATTATGATAAAAATAATTAATTCGTTGTTTTTTTTTAAGATAAGAAGGCATCAAGTTTTGGATAAGTTAAAAGAATTAGGGTGGAATAGATAGATGACAAATACACATATTGAAATTGAAGAAATGAAAGCGGAAGATTGGGAGTTTGTTCGTAGTATTTATATGGAGGGGATACATACAGGAAATGCAACATTCGATATAAAGCCACCTAGCTTTGAAGAATGGGATCATGGCCATATTACAGATTGTCGGTTAGTAGCCCGATATAAAGGACAAGTGGTTGGATGGGCTGCCTTAAGTCAAACGGCTCATAAAGAAGCTTATCGTGGTGTGGCAGAGGTGAGTATTTATGTGTCGAGTACAAGCGCTGGCCAGGGGATTGGTTCGTTATTACTAGAGGAGTTGATTCGCTCTAGTGAGGAGGCAGGATTTTGGACGTTACAGGCATTAATCTTCCCGGAAAATACGAATAGCATTAAGCTACATACTCGTTATGGATTTGAAATAGTAGGAACAAGAAAACGCGTTGGGAAGCTACATGGTGTATGGCGAGATGTTGTATTTTTAGAAAGAAGAAGTGAGGTTGTAGGAGTAGATTAGGAGGGGATAGAGATGGTTTATGTGCTCACGAAGGAGTTAGCAAGAAGAATGGAAGTTTCTGAGATTGAAGGACTTAAATCAAGACTTTCTGCTATTCAATCGTTGCCAGGTAATCCGATGGGGATACATATAAGGCAGTTTGGTCACGCAACTGCTTTTATAGCAAAAGGGATTCCGGGACCAGCATTTAATACCATTAGAGGACTCACATCTGAAGATATTCAAGAGCTGGATGGAATTCTTGATTATTACAAGGAACATAACACCATGGTTCAGCTTGAAATTGCCCCAGGATCTAGTAGTGAGGATTTACTGCGGACATTAGCCAATAAGGGGCTCTGTCAAAAGGGATTTCATAGTGTTTTATATGGCGATAGTATGGATTTAACTGGAGAGGTAGATTCCTCCGTAACTGTACGAAAGCTGCATGCAGATGAGTTTGACTTATTTGCAGATATATATGTAAGGGGCTTTGGTTTACCTAGCTTTATTAAACAAGGTATTGCTCAAAATAATCAGGTCTTATATCCGCTCGATTCTTGGAGCTTTTATGTTGCAATGGTAGATGGCGAGCCAGCAGGTATTGGTGTTTTATTCATTGAAAATGGAATCGCCACGCTATCAGCATCAGCAACTGTCCCAGAATTCAGGAGGAAAGGGGTTCATCGTGCTCTTATACTAGAAAGGGCAAAGGAAGCAAGAGATAGAAAGGTAGAATACGTAGTGGGTCAAGCTAAATTCGCAAGTATTAGCTCAAACAACATGGAACGAATCGGATTAAGGGTTGCGTATACAAAGGGGATATGGGGAGACATGTAGGAGATATACCTTGTATCCCCTTTTTTGGACCCGATTTTCATGATGAAATTTCAAGGCGAGGATAGGTGTATTAAGCAAGATTGTAGTTGGGGGCGATAGCAATGAATAGAGAGAGACAAAAATTAATGCTTGTAATCGCTGGAGGTGTAACTTCTCTAGCGATTATTATTAACTTGTTAGGGAGGTATTTCCATCTGTTTGATTTTTCGCATGGTGGTATGCATTCTTTATCGTCAAGTGAAATTGAAGAACAATATGGTATGCTCCTAAATGTACTACTAGGAGTTCCAATTGTATTATTTGTAATTGGCATTATTTTATATAAAAAAGTTAGTAATCATCGTTTATTACCATATATCTTCACTTTAGTATTAACGTTTTCTAGTATTGCTATTATATCTGGTGGTAGTGGTCGAGTAGAATTTCATTTTAGTATATTTATGGTCGTGGCGGCATTAGGTTTCTATCAGGAAATCAAATTGATTTCCTTAATGACAGGGGTTTTTGTCGTGCAGCATCTATTAGGCTTCTTCTTTATTCCTGAGATTGTTTTTGGTGTGGAAGAATATATGATTTCAATGTTCTTATTGCACGCCGTATTTCTAGTATTGACGTCTGGGGCAGTGAGTTGGCAAGTATATAGTGGAAGAAAGATAAAGCTATTCTATGAGAGAATGCAGGAGGATCAGAGGCGGGAAATTATGGACGATATAGTTGGAAGACTCGCAAAGACATCAAGTGAAATCTTACAAGTATCGGAAAAGCTATCCTTTAATGCCAAAAAATCATCGGATTCAAGTTCTAAGTTAGCATCGTCAATAGAAGAGGTAGCAGCTACAAACGTACATCAATTATCCATTATTGGCGATAATGTACAAGTTATTAACTTTGTTGATAAGGGAATTCAGACTATTAACCAAACTGCACAAAGTGTTTCGATGGATTCTCATAAGATGGCAGAGGAAGCGCGAAAAGGGAGTGCACAAACAGAATTTCTACTAAGTCAAATGGAAGAAATAAATAAGGATGTCGATGGATCTTATCAAGCTATTAAATTGTTATATCAGCGCTCTCAAGACATTAAAGGAATTATGGAAGTTATAACCAATATAGCAGACCAGACGAATTTACTTGCACTTAACGCAGCGATTGAATCTGCAAGAGCAGGAGAATCTGGGAAGGGATTTGCAGTTGTGGCAGACGAAATAAGGAAATTAGCAGAGCAGTCCATAATATCAGCAGAGCATATTGAAGAAATTATTAAGCAGATGTTAGAAGAGACGAATAATTCCGTTCAGTCCATCAGTAACGTGAAGCAATCTACAGAGGAAGGACTTGAAGTGGCTAAGTCATCTATCACGTTATTTCAAGGCATATCAACATCATCCCATGAAGTGGCAGTACAAATACAAGGTATTTCTTCATTAGTAGAGGAATTATCGGCCTCCTCTAACCAGATGAAGGAAGCTATGGAGGCAATTGAGCAGTCTATAAATGAGTCAGCCTCTAGTACAAAAGGAATAACTTTTATAACAGAGAAACAGCATAATGAAGTACAAGATGTACTGGAAATATCCAAGAAGCTAGATACATTAACAGCAGAATTAGATCAAGTTATCCACCAATTAAATAGTTAAGAGAACATGCTCTCTCAATGGAGGGCATTTTTTCTTGTCAAAAACAGGAATTTAATATATACTACATTACAACACTAATGCACTATGTTTGTGAGGGGGGGTACGGTATGCTTTTAAATTCGGATAGCACAACGCCGATCTATGTACAGATTGCGGAATGGCTAGAGAATGAAATTTTAAATGGCAATCTCGAAAAAGATGATAAAGTATTCTCCCAGTATAGGCTTTCGGATATGTTTACTATAAATCCAGCTACTGCTGCTAAAGGCTTGAACCTCCTTTATGAAGAAGGGATTTTATACAACAAGCGGGGATTAGGTAAGTTTGTTTCCGAAGAAGCAATGGAGATTATTTTAGAAAAACGTAAAAATCAGAAATTAAAAGGTCTGCTAGTTGAAGCGGTGCAAGAGGCAAAGCGGCTTCAGGTCTCGGAAAATGATCTGTTACAAATGCTGAAAGATATGATGGAGGAGAAAAAGGGGGATTAGTTGTGAATGTAGTTGTGGAATGTAATCGTCTTGTGAAGCAGTATGGTAACTTTAAGGCATTAGATGAATTAACTTTTTCTTTAAAAGAGAACACCATTACCGGACTGATCGGTCGAAATGGGGCAGGTAAGACTACATTACTAAAAATATTAGCAGGATTTTGGAGGGAAACAGCTGGAGAGGTTAGCGTATTTGGTAAACGTCCGTTCAATACTCTTGATGTATCCATGAACGTTATATTTGTTGATGACATGATGAGTTTTACGAATACCTTAACCTTGAAAGAGATATTAGATGAAGCGGGGAAGTTTTACCCGAACTGGGATCATGAACTGGCCTTGGGATTGATGGATTATTTTCAATTCCATCTAAATCATAATCATCATAGTCTATCAAAAGGGAAACGGAGTACCTTTAATATGATAGTGGGCCTTGCTGCCAAATGCCCGCTTACGATTCTAGATGAACCTACTACAGGGATGGATGCAGCAGTAAGGAAGGATTTTTACCGTGCATTGTTAAAGGATTATTTGAATTCTCCTCGTACAATTGTTATTTCGAGTCACCATTTAGAGGAAATGGAAGATTTGCTGGAGGATGTCCTTTTAATTGATGGGGGCAAAAAGCTCTTACATCTTCCAATCGATGATTTAAAAGAGTATGCGGTAGCTTTAAGTGGAAAATCTGTTGCGGTTCTACAAGCAATAGAGAAGAAAGAGGTCCTATATAAACAAAATATAGACGCTGATAATTGCTATGCTGTTGTTCGGAACGATTTTTCTCATGATGAAATGAAACAATTAGGGATAGGGGTTTTACCGGTTACGCCTAATGATTTATGTGTCTATCTCACGAATCAAACAAAAGGGGGAATTGATGATGTCTTTAACAAGCGCAAGTCTGTCTAATATAGTACTTACGCAATTCCGTTATAAAATGAAAGCTTATATAGGAGTATTTCTTGCGTTAATTCTTGTTCAGGTTCTAGGAATATTTCTTGCGACTTTAGGGACGTCATTCGGGTCGATATCGAATAATTTGTATAGCATTTACTTTGAAGGTTACTCCTCTAGCGCTGTTATAATTCTCACCTTTATTTGGGCATTTATGAATGCCATTTTAATTACAACAAAGGCTTATCGTGAGGATGACTTTACGTTTGTATCAACCCGAATATCGTATAATCTCGCTAATATGTTGTTTCTCATCACAATAAGTGGCATTGGAGCAATAACGGCCTTACTATCCAATGGAATAATCCGTTTATTCGTATACTTCACTGCTGATGTTGATGTATTTCTGGTTCTAAATAGTGAAGTGGGAATCTCCTATTATGGAGTAGGACTTATTTCTACGTTTTTGTATGTCTTACTATTTGCAATAGCAGGCTACGTAATTGGCATGATGATTCAAATTAGTAGACTATTTCTATTATTAATCCCAGCTATCTTTATTACCTTTACTTATCTAGAGCGTTTAGAAATGATAGTCGGATTTTATTTCTTGGAACAGTCCTTTCTTGTATTTGTCGTAAAAGTAATAACAACTATACTAATTGGTAGTGCCTTCATACTAGTACTATCCAATCGATTGGAGGTAAGGCGGTGATGGCTATCGTGTCTGTTCTTCCAATAGTCATTGTAATTGGAATAATCATCTTCTTTGTGCTTCTCAACAAACGATTTCAAGTGAAACCTGTAACGTTTCGGAAATCAAAATGGATTATCATTGGTTATGTTTCGATTCTGTTAGTTGCAGCGATTGGTTCCTTGTTTCTCCCATCAACTAAGGCAAAAGTAGTTGATAATAATCTTAATGAAGACTGGGAGAATAGTTACTATCAACAAGCACTAAATGGTAATTTTTCTTCAATAGACTCTAAAGAGATTAAAAAGAGTTGGGAATTCCCATTAACAGGTAATACCCTTTCTTTCGATTCATCCAACTATGAAGGAGCGTTTATTATAGAGCGGAATTCGGACCTAAAGGATAAAGTAGAGGTGTATTACATTGACAATGGGCATGTTATGGAAACAGGTTCGGTAAAGGTCGACATTAGTGATTATATACCAGAGGTTGATATCACTGTGGAGCAAAATGTACTTCGAGTGATAGGTACAACGAATGTAAAAATTGCTTATACTGATCCAGAGTTTACCAGGGTACAATTCTTATCAGAATATGACTCAGGCATTGGATATGCTGGATCCTACTTTTTCTATATCCGTGTCCCGGAGAACTTGAACATAGAAAATGCTACTGAAATCTTAGCTGAAGAAGTAAACAATTAACCAATATATATCCCCCCGAATATACTGACAATGACATTATATTTGGGGGTCCTCACTATGAGCTATGTAAAAAGTGGTCTAGCCTTTTTAGGGTTTTTAATTACCGGAATGGGAATTGGGTTGTTTTTTCATAATATGGAAGCTGGAGGAACGGTAGGGTTCGGATTAGGAATTTTATCTATCGTGCTGCTGCGTAAAGATAATTAAGGAAACAATGTACCCCGGGGAATTCTTTATAACACTAGATAAGGATAGAAAGTAAACAGGCTTGAGGGAGATTAATGCCTTAGAGCCTGCTTGTTTATATTGAGAATTATAAGTAGGTTTACTAATCAATCTAAACTAGGGGCCGATAAGGATCATCAATTGGTTAAACATCCAATTGATAACGAACAATAGAAAGCCTTTATCATTCATCAGCAGCGAGAATGAAGCTAAAATGAACAATAAAGGCCAATTTAACTATTTATAACTAATTAACCAACTAACAATGACTCTACCTCTGATTTATTCTTCATCAATCTGATAAGGACCGTATTTTTCACCATAAAATCGGTTGTATCGCTCTTTAAATTTTTGATACATGTATGAAACAATGACTTTTAAGATGGCATATCCTGGTATACCAAGAACGACACCTACTAGTCCAAATAAATTACCTGCTACTAGTAATACGATCATAATCGTTAATGGGTGAATTTTCATCGTTCTTCCCATAATATTAGGCGATATGAAGTTCCCTTCTAAGAATTGAACAACAACCCATACGATTGCCAACTTCAATAGCATTAACGGTGAATTAACTATCGCAATAATGACAGCTGGAATAATGGAAAGGGTTGGACCTAAATATGGAACGACACTTAAGATAGCTGCTAAAATTGCTAATGTGATAGCGTAATCTAATCCGATAATAAAGTAACCGATATATAATAGGATTCCGATACAAGTTGCAACAATAATTTGTCCCTGAATATACGATCCTACTTGTGCATCCATATTGTCTAATACGTGATTTGCATCTTTTCGATATTTAGGTGGTAATAATTTTAAACTATATTCCTTGAAGCGATTCCCATCCTTTAATAGGAAAAAGAGAACGAAAGGGAAGGTTACCATGGCTACCACAACATTCGTAACAGTACCCGCAAAGCTTCTTACCCCTGCAAATGCATCTAACACATAGGAACCGATAACACCTGGAATATTACTGAAATTAGACACAACCCAGTTATAAGCCTCGTCATAATAAGGCTCAAGAAGTGTATTATTCTCAATCCAGCTGTTTATATCCAACCATAATGTTTGTACATAATTGGGGAATGCTGTGATTAAGTCGGAAATTTGTTTTTCGATAGCTGGAGCAATTAATAGGATTAATCCAGTTGCTAATCCACCGATCCCAATGATAATAATCACAATTCCCCAAATCCGTTGTATCTTTAGCTTTTCTAGTAAATCAACTATAGGATTTAATAGATAAAAAGCAATAAAAGCTAGAATAATTGGCGGTGTTACGGTTGATAAGATTACGATGAATGGGTAAAAAATAAAGGAGATCTTGTTATAAATTAGGACCGTTATCCCAATCAAGATTAGTACTCCTAAGACAAATACAATATTTTTCCCCCCAAGGAACTTAATGAAGTGATTATCTGAGTTCATAAATTGGGACTCCTTTTTTCTTTCTATTATAGAGGATGCTGGGGAAATATGCCATTTAAGATTTAAATACATTTGAGGTATGATAATAGGCTGAAAACGTAAAAATGAAGGTCTGCCTGATGAAACTTACAATCTAGGTTTAAAAATTCCAATGAAATGCAAGTACTGTCGTTAACCGTAACGTGCACGCAAATTCAAGCAAGATCCTTAGAAGTTTGTTATACTTTATATATAGTAGGAGTAAAATAAGAATATAAATGAAATAGTATATATACGATGGGGGTTCTAAGAAAGTATGTCAGCTTTCAAGGAATCCCTTTCACACAAACAAATTTAGGCTCAGTTTTTAAGGAGGATTTACCAGCTTGAATGACGTGGCGAGATTAGAAAAAGAAGCAATGCATATGCTAAAAGAAACTAGTAGAACATTCTATATACCGATAAAGCTTTTGAAACCGACATTGCGCAAAACAGTTGCTTCGGCGTACTTATGTATGCGGGCAATTGATGAAATAGAGGATCATGAACAGCTGGATTCGAATTCAAAGCAATTATTATTACGTTCCACTAGTGAATTATTAAAAGGTGACTTTAATAAGGAAGCATATAAACAATTAATTAAACCCTATGAAGCCATTTTACCAGAGGTAACGAAGCGATTAGGAGATTGGATTTATTTCTGCCCGAAAGATATTGTGGATAAAGTATTAGAATCAACTAGTATCATGGCAAGAGGCATGGCAGACTGGGTAGAGAAAAACTGGAATATTAAAACAAAAGAGGATTTAGATGATTATACATACTATGTTGCTGGACTTGTCGGTGTTATGCTTTCCGATATTTGGCGATGGTATGATAATACGGAAACGAATAAAGACTTGGCAATTGGCTATGGAAGAGGTCTTCAAGCTGTAAATGTATTGCGTAATGTAGATGAGGATAGAGAGCGCGGTGTACAGTTTTTCCCTGATAATTGGACAAGAGAAGATATGTTTGAATATGCATCTGCCAATCTAGCGAAAGCAGATGAATACATGAAGTCTATTAAGACGAAAAACATCATTCTATTCTGTAAAATACCACTTGCTTTAGCCAATCGAACCCTTCATGCGCTGAAAATGGGCAAGGAAAAAATATCTCGTCAAGAGGTAGAAGCAACTGTAGATGACATACTAAAGAATAGTTAGTAAACCACGGCATAATGGTCGTGGTTTTTTCTTTGTAAGCAAACAGATATTAGGCTTATGAAAAGTAAAATATTTTAAGTAGGATGCCTGCCAGTATACTTATCGCGAGAAATATACTGATAACACCACTAATACGAACCTGCCATAAATATGTCTCAGATGGTTCTTCTGCGTTCTCGGTCTTCCATTTTTCTGAGTTTTCCCATGCGAGGTCTGGTTTTAATATAGCTAAAAGTCCATAAACAATAAGAATTCCGATGAGAGTTAATAAATAGTACATATTCTATCTCAATCCCCCCTCACTTATTATTACGAATACAAGTGGTGAATTGTTTCATAAAAAATAGAAAAGAGACCATATGGCCTCTTACGTATTATAAGATAAATAATATAACTAATTCGTGCTCTTATTAACGAGTGCTCGAAGTGCTAGGTAGATTATTGCGATCGCAAAGACAACAATGACAAGTCCACCTATTAGTTGAAGGATTTCTGCAATTTGCTCTGTAATGATGGTCGAAGTAGGTACGTTAGCAAGCGCAAATCCTGCTAAAATCGCTGCAATATATAGTCCTACAAGTCTATCCCACATACATATCCCTCCTTCCACTATAGGCTATGCAGAAGGAGGGGACATTGTTTATTACATTTGTCCTAGTAGCATTGGAAAAAGGCAACGCGATCTAAGTCAATGCCAAAGTATACCCAGCGATTAAACTGCCATCTGAATCCGGCAACGGAATTTCTTCCGACAAATGTTGGATAGAACCAGAAGGCGTTACCGTTCTCTAACCAAATATAGGTAAATCGAAATAAGCAACCTCTAATTGCTCCAGGGTCAATAGCAAATGTTTGAAATTGTGGTTGTTGTGGAATAAACGACGGTGGCGGAGTAGTTGGAGCTCCTACTTGCCCCCCATCGGGTTGGCCGGGAAAACCTCCACCAGGGAATTGTCCTCCAGGCTGACCAGGGAATGGCCCACCTGGGAAGAACCCTCCAGTTTGCCCTCCTCCAGGAAATCCGCCAAAAAATTGTCCTAATAAATATCCAGGTAAATTAAATTGCCTCTCATCATCATATGGTGGCCAAAATTGATTCAACTCGTATTCCTCCTTAAAATGTCTTCCATTTAATATATGGGGAAAACAACTAGGATGGGAGTCTATTGGGGAAGAATGGGCTAATTACTATATATAAAAAGAAGCACTTAGTTTACTAAATGCTTCCTTCTTTTCATGAATTAACAAATAAAGACTAGAAAATTCTGGTTAGTCAAGCTAAGATTAATTAAAGACTGTCTTGACCGATAGAATAAAAGACGGTGCATTCGTTAACGAAGTCGATGATTGTTATGAAATTTTACTAGGAAAAAACGGGGGATAATGGTTTCATGAGTGTTCTCACTATACATAATTTGGAAAAACAAGAAAAGGATATGCTGCTATTTCCAGCTTTTGAACTGGGAATAGAGAAGGGACAAGTCGTTGTCATTCACTCTAATCTTAATATTAGAGTAGCTATATTAGAGATGTTAGCTGGTAAAGAGCCGATATTCAAAGGGGAAATAACGCTATTAGGGGAGAAAATCTATAAAAAAAAGAAGGAGACGGAGCTAAAGTTAGGAATATGCTTCTTTGAAGTGGGGCTTTACCCTAGATTAACGGTATTGGATCATATTAATTTTTATAAGCAGCTTTATGGTTCAGAGCTTTCCAATGAAACCATTCTAGATGTGGTACAGCTGGGGGTTGTAAAGAATAAAAAGATAAATCAGCTGACTTTTTCTGAAAAAAGACGGGTTCACTTTGCCCTTATCCTCATACAAGATCCAATTGCGTATATATTTGAAGAGCCAGATTTAAATGTTGATATGGAAACAAAACGAGTATTTCTAACTATTCTTGAGGAATTAAAAGAAAAGGACAAAGCGATACTTGTATTAACCAATAATATGGAAAGTGCTATTACGATGTCTAATGATGTATACCGATTAGGTCAATCGGGTTTAAGTAAAGTACAAATGGAAGATGGATCAGAGGCTAAAGATAAAGAAGAGGGTCAGGTTGCTCTTAATTTTAATAAAATTCCTACTAAGGTGAATGAGAAGATCATTCTCTTTGACCCACCTGAGATTGATTTTATTGAAAGTAATGATGGTCAATCCATTGTATTTATAAAAGGAGAATCATTCCCAAGTGTATTTACATTGAATGAATTAGAACAACGGTTAAAGCCGTTTGGATTTTTCCGTTGTCATCGTTCTTATATTGTGAACTTGCAAAAGGTGCGTGAGGTTATTACGTGGACAAGAAATAGTTATAGTTTAGTTTTAGATGATAAACCGAAGTCCTCCATTCCACTTTCAAAGGCAAAAATGGCCTTACTAAATGAAATGTTGGGCCTAAAATAAGCTCCATTCAATCCCAAATATGCTCTTTTCGCGGAAAAAATAGTGCAGAAACCCTTATTTTTCAATAATCTATGAGTACAAGAGAAAATAACCATCGCGGAGGAGAAAAATGGAAAATATCATTCAAGTGAAAAATTTAGCCAAGATTTTTGGGAATCAAACGGCATTAGAAAATGTTAATTTTAATGTAGCAAAAGGGGAAACGTTTGGATTTTTAGGACCAAGTGGGTCTGGAAAAACTACAACGATAAAAATATTAACTGGTCAGCTACTGCAAACTTCTGGTGAAGCTGAAGTTTTTGGGGTAAAGAATTCGGCACTCAATAAAGGATCTTACCGTAAAAGAATAGGTGTTTTATCGGATAATAGTGGTTTATATCAAAGACTTTCGATAGAAGATAACATGAAGCTTTATTGTGAATTATATGATGTTCCGAAAAAAAGAATGGATGAAGTGTTAGATCTAGTTAACCTTCTAGAAGAAAAGAAGAAAATTGTTTCCAAGCTATCCAAAGGGATGACCCAGCGCGTACTTTTAGCAAGAACATTATTACACGAACCAGAATTGTTATTCTTAGATGAGCCGACTTCTGCATTAGATCCAGCAAACTCTAAGCAAATTCATGAAGGGTTACGTCGCTTAAATGAAAAGGGGATAACCATCTTCTTGACTACACATGACATGAGTGAAGCGGAAACCCTTTGTAATCGAGTGGCATTCTTAAATAAAGGAAAAATCCAACTATTAGATGAACCGAAAGCATTACGCAGGAAGTTTGCAGATGGAACCTTGATAGTGGAATTAAAGGATGGTAGGGTCCTTCAAGTTCCAGGTGGTGCAGAAGGGGCGGATGAGGTTTATAGCTACATGTCTAAGAATGAAATTGCTTCTATTCATTCCAATGAGCCAACATTAGGAGATATTTTCGTAGAGATTACTGGGAGGGAATTAGTATGACATTATCATGGAAACGAATTTATGCGATTTTTAACAAAGATTTAAAGGATCTATCTAAAAATATGTATGTTAGTTCTGTCCTTATCATGCCAATTGTCTTGGCCTTTCTATATAGTAATATGGGGGAAGTAACGATAGAGCTACATTACCTAGTTATTAACATGACGTTAGCATCCGTGACGGCGTTTATTCAGTGTGCGGTTATTGCGGAGGAAAAGGAAAAACATACATTGCGAGGACTTATGCTCTCGCCGGCTTCCTTAACAGAGATTCTTACTGGAAAAAGCTTAGTCAGCTTCTTTTTATCCATTATTGCAATTGTAGTATGTGCTATGATTACAGGCTATGAACCTACTAATCTACCGGTTATTGCTGTGGCGTTAGTTATTTCTATGTTATTTTATTTAGCGCTAGGAACGATTATGGGGCTATTATCAAGAACGGTTTTAGAAGCATCGGTTATTTTCTTACCTATTATTTTTCTGTTCGGTTTTGGTTCCCTGTTAGTACTGTTAGTGGAACAATACCCTGCATTATCGTTTATCGAGTACTTACCCAATATCCAATTAGTTGAAATTGCTTATGATGTAGAAGCAGGATTAGGATTTGGTGATGTATGGTTGAATTTAGTAATTCTACTAGCATGGGCTGCCGTTCTCTCTCTTTTAACTGCCTTTGTTTATAAGAAGAAGGAAATGGATTAAAGCGTTAGAGATTTAATCCTTGTAAGAAGAAAAGATTAGCTCATACCCTAAAGCTGCACATGTATCCTTTTCTATAGACTGCTGTTAGCAAGGGCTACTATTAAAGTTCTTAGTAGCCCTGCTCCTAGTAGTCTTTTTGCGTATGCTACTTACAAAAGAGGCAATATAGAGTCTCCTTGAGTTAATTCCAATAAGATGCTATTTTACTGTAGTTCCTTATCTAAGAACGCATAAAAATCTACCCATTCTTCCATTACCTTCGAAGTTGGCTTCCCTAATCCATGTCCAGCTTTAGCCTCTAGACGTAAGATAATGGTAGAATCTTTGTCTGCCTTTTCCATTAAGGTTGCTGCAAACTTTTTGGCATGTGCTGGTACAACACGGTCATCACTTTCGGCAGTGGCAATGAGAACCGGTGGATATTTAACACCCTCTTCAATATTATGAAGTGGTGAATATTTATAAAGGAATGGGAACTGCTCTGGATTATCTGCACTACCGTATTCTGGAATCCAATAGCGACCAATAGTAAATTTATGATAACGAAGCATATCAATTACAGGAACACGGCAAATAACAGCGCCATAAAGGTCTGGTCTTTGTACCATACATGCAGCAACTAATAATCCACCATTTGATCCACCCATAATAGATAGCTTTTCTTTTCGTGTATAGTTGTTTTCAATTAACCATTCACCAGCTGCAATAAAATCATCAAATACATTTTGCTTGTTTTCTAACATTCCAGCACGGTGCCATTCTTCTCCGTATTCTGTTCCTCCACGAAGATTGGCTACAGCGTAAATGCCGCCTTTTTCTAACCAGCGTAAGATAGCAGGATTAAAAGAAGGTGTCATATTGATGTTGAATCCACCATACCCGTATAAAATGACGGGATTATCACCATTTAATTCTATGTCCTTTCGATGTGTTAGGAACATTGGAACCTTTGTCCCATCCTTTGACGTATAGAATATTTGCTGCGTTTCAAAATCAGATGTATCGATTGGCAATGTTGATTCTGCAAAAACAGTAAGCTTCTCGGAATCAAGATTATACTGATAGACAACGGTTGGACTTAAGAAGGAGGTTACGCCAAAGTAAATCTCATTATCTTCTTTGCTACGTGAAATATCGGTCAAAGAGCCAAGGATTGGTAATGGGATGTCATTTTCGTAGGCTCCATCTAGATGATATACCTTTAATTGATGATGAGCATTATGCAATAATCCAATTACGAGCTTGTCATGAAGAGCAATAACAAAATCCATTACATCAGACTGTTCGGGTATTACTTCTTCCCAGTTAGAAGGGTCAGGATTATCCAAATCAATGGCAATGATTTTGCCATTTGGTGTGTTTAAATCTGTTTTAAAATAAAAGGTAGTATCTTTATTCGTCACATATTGATATTCAGCATCTGATTTATCTAATAGCCTAGTGAAAGGTTCATCAGAGTCAATTGGTCGTAAGTAGAAACGATTTTCTGTAGCTGTACCTAGGAATACATATAAACAGAGGTATTTATCATCATCACTAATAAAGGATGAAAACATAAGCTCTTTGTCTTCTGGCTGTTCATGTACTAATGGATCACTTGCTTGTTTATCCCCGATACGATGGAAGTAAACTTTATTATAATTACTTTCGTCCTCAGGTGCTACACTACCTGGTTCTGGAAAGCGGCTATAGAAGAATCCAGAGCTATCAGGAGACCATATAATACTAGTAAATTTAACATGTTGGATATGGTCCTCTAAATCAGTACCTGTCGCTAAATCCAAGACGCGAATCTCTTGCCAGTCACTTCCGTGGGTAGAGGTTGCGTAAGCTAAGTACTTGCCGTCTTTACTGAAGGCGTAATTCGTCATCGCGACAGTTCCGTCTTCACTTAGTTTATTAGGATCTAGCACGACTGTCTCCTTGTCAGCGTCTTTACGGAAAAGGATGGCTTGATTTTGTAGTCCATCGTTCTTTTGATAGTATAGCTTGTCCTTAATTTTCTTTGGTACAAAATATTTAGGAAAATTCCACAGTTCCTCTAATCTCTTTCTATCTGCATCGCGAGTATGGATTGGGGCAAAATAGTTGTTACATTGCTCTCCCATCCAGTTACTCCATTCCACTGTGTCACTAGAATTAGCATCCTCTAACCACCTATATGGGTCACTTACTTTTGTACCATGGTAATCTTCTATAATCGAATCTTTTTTTACTGTTATCATGTTTGTCCCCCTTGTAATATATCTTCTTAAGTAATATTCGAGAAAGTTGGCTTAAATCCTTTTTATTATGGAAAAAACTTCGAGTATCGTAAATAAAAATAATCATATTAAGTATATACACGTTATATATAAATAAAGATATAATAAACAACTTAAATTAAACGTGTTGGAGGAGATAAGATGGGTTCTACTGAAGATGATCGCTTGTTTGCCATGTTATTGTACGTGTTAAGTTTTCCGTTTCCAGTGCTTGGTCCTTTATTAATTTGGCTAATTAAACGGGATAGTTCAGATTTTGTCGACTATCATGGGAAGGAGTATTTTAACTTTATTATTTCCTTTACGATTTACTCGATCGTTAGTAGTATTTTAATGATCATCTTAATTGGATTCTTGTTAATTGTGGTGGTTGGTATTGTGTGGTTTATCCTAACTATCATTGCTGCAGTTAAAGCATATCAAGGGGAGACATATCGTATTCCATTGGTTATTCGCTTTATTAATAATTAGTAAAGGGAGAAAACGTTCAAGCTCATTTGCTTGAACGTTTTCTCGTGTTACATGATAAGCTTTGCTACAATTTCTCCATCTACCATGATGCCTGTCTCTACAAAACCAACGGAATGATAGAGATGTCTTGCTACCTTATTTTCTGGACTATAAGAAATATAAAAAGCCCCTAAGTGGGTGTCCCTAGATGAAGCTATTGAGCAGAATGAAAGTTTGATGGTTCGTTTGGATAAGAATGATTGGATAGTGAGGGAGACTCTTGTTTTAAAGGAACTGAGGAAGATTCTTGAAGTAAAAAAGTAATGGAGCATAGCGGGCTCGAACCGCTGACCTTTGCACTGCCAGTGCAACGCTCTCCCAGCTGAGCTAATGCCCCAAACATTCTAGTAATATTATAATCATTCCTTCGCTTTATTTCAATACTGTTAGATTACGAGTATAGTGAAAGGAAAAAGACACTTCTCGGATATTTCGTCTAATCAAAGGATAGAATAAAGGAGAGGGAGTGTGTTTAATGAAAAGATTTCTGGTTATTATTGGTATCACCGTAATCCTTCTCATAACATTAGCTATCGTAAATAATGCAGATAATCGAAGTACTTCTTCTGCGAAGGATGCGCAGCAGGCAAGGCATCATCCTGTTGAAAAAAGTCTTGATCCACAAAGTTCGATATACCGATTCATTTCTGAAATACAAGAACAAGCGAAGGAAGGCAAACTACCCGGGGTATCCTTCATTGCTGGGGAGACACTATTGGATGATGTTACCGATCAATGGGGAGATCCCGCTGATTCAAGTCCTTCCGGTGAGACTGTATATATCGATTATCCAGATAAGAAAGTAGCCTTGGGCTATAGTGGGGATATTATATTCGATATCCGTTCCTTTGAAGATAGGCTCTCAGACGTACGCTTTGCTGATATTATCGAGTCGTTAGGTGAAGCAGATGAACAACGTTATTATGAAGATGATCAAGTAGACCAAATAATTCTCGTGTATCAAGTAAACGATACATACCAACTAAAATGGGTGCTTCCAAGACCAATAGATAAGGAGGATAATCCAGCACTCCATCATATTTCCTTATCGATGGACCCTACTAAATTAACCAGTAATCAATCAAGCATATTAGAGACGTTGACTCTTGATGAAAAAATTGGCCAGATGATTATGGCTGGGATGGAGGGGACAACGCCAGAACCAGAAACAATACGTTTAATCGAAAATTATAAGGTTGGTGGCATTATATTCTTTCGTAAAAATTTAACTAGCTATTCGCAGTCTTTGCAGCTAGTGAATGGAATTAAACGAGCGAATTCGGGCAATCCAATTCCATTGTTTTTATCTGTCGATCAGGAGGGCGGCCGGGTAACTAGACTTCCAGGCCTTGAAGAGCTGCCTACTAATAAAGAGATTGGTTTACAGAATGATCCTAAATTGTCGTACCAAATAGGAAGTATATTAGCAGAAGCGTTACACGCATTTGGTATGAATATGAACTATGCTCCAGTAATCGATGTGAACAGCAATCCTAAAAATCCCGTAATTGGCGACCGTTCCTTTGGAGATAATCCAAGTTTAGTAAGTACCCTTGGCATTCAGACGATGAAGGGTATGGAAGCGAATGATATTATACCAGTAGTCAAGCATTTTCCAGGACATGGGGATACATCAGTTGATTCACATCTAGAACTTCCTCAAATAGATAAGAGTTTAGAGGCGTTACATGAATTAGAGCTTATCCCATTTATCGATGCGATTGATGAAGGCGCTGATGTCGTCATGGTTGCGCATATACTTTTCCCTTTACTCGACTCAGAATTTCCGTCATCGATGTCCAAAGCGATTATGACGGATTTACTAAGGGAGGAGCTACATTTTGATGGTGTTATTGTAACCGATGATATGAATATGGATGCAATAGTCAATCATTATGAACCGGGAGAGGCTGCTGTTCAATCTGTAAAAGCTGGAAGTGATGTGATTTTAATTAGTAAGGAATATAACGATATCGTTCGTTCAATTGAGGCAATTAAGTCTGCTGTTGAAAAAGGTGAAATCAGTGAAGAGCGAATAAACGAGAGTGTTCAAAGAATATTAGCTGTAAAGGGAAAATATCAGATTACCGATGAGCAGGTAGCATATTATGACCTGGAACAGATTAATAAAAAAATTAAAGAGGAGCAGCAATAGGGGCTTTCTGGTAAGTTCCTATTGTTAGTCCTCCCAATAAAATAGCGCATCAAAAAGCTTATACGGTGGATCGGCGAGAATGGTAGGGATTTTTGTTTGAAAAGGAAGTGGTTCATTCAAATAGGTCTTATCTAAAATGGTGAAGTGGAACTTCTCTAAGACTCTTTTTATCTCACTTATCTCATCTTCCCAGTCTCCTGGTGGAAGCGAGCCGACTGAGTGATTTGAAATGAAATCACTAGATCCACCATTTCTATGTTTCGTAATCTCGCTTTCTCCGAATATAGCTACCGGGGCAAGCCGATTAATATATACCCTAATTCCATCAATCCATAGCTCATAATCCTTTTGTTCCGAAGAGCTACCGTCCTTTTTATAGCAGAATACATCTACATAAGAAGCATAACCACTTCCATAGCTATCAAAGTTTGCCTCAATAGCTAGATTCTTAATTGCGGAGATTGATCCAACTACACTAGCAATATAATCATTCACTGCCTCATGGTCATATTCCTCCAAGTTATATGGATGAAATTCGCCAACCGGATTTCCCTTAATAATTCTTTTTAGTTCTTCATTTGTGAATGTGGACATAACTACCTCCTAAGTAAAAAAATCCTATCATACTTAAAACAATGTCCATACTAGTGATGTACTTTCATTATACCTTAAAAATGAGTGGGGATAGATTATGGTTGCAAGTGGAATTGGAAAAGGAGAAAGGCACAACAGCCTTCCTCCTATTTTCATCATGGTGTCCATTCATTGTGCAATATTCCTACTAACTTCCATTCGTTGTTGTATGGTTCAAAGATTAACGTCAATTGAAGCCAGCTTAAATCATCTCCAGGTATCGTTTCATTGAATGAATACTGGACCATGTGGGCATCAGGGTATTTCCCTCGTATAATGTCGGTAAAAAACTCTGGACCACTTAGGTTTTGTTGATTGACAAAGATAGAATCTGGCTCTTGTTTGGTATAAACATAGTTATCCAAGTACTCAGCAGGTGACAGATCAATCGGTAAGCCGCTTGATCCATGGTCTCCCCAGTGATAAACCGTTTTATTCTGTAATAACCCAGGAATCTCATTAGCTTGGAAGATTACTGGTTCATGCTCTTCTGTCACTGGTGTTGAATTTAGCTGGAGGAATGGCGCAAGGACAACACCTTTTTCAGGGTGAACATGATTAGAGAGCTCAGTCATATTTCTTGTTGCAAGTAAATCAAATACGGTTTCTGCATGTTCAACAATACCAGGCTGCTTGTAAAGTAGCTCCAGTGATAAAATAGCTGTTTCTTCCTTTGGATAGGTTACGGTACCATCAAAAGAAAACCGGAGCTCATAATGATCTAAGCTATAGGATAGATAGCGTAATCCGTTTGCTTCATCCGTATAGGTGGAACTTGGCTGCCCTAATGCCGCTTCGATATCATTTACAGTTACATTATCACCAGGATTTAATTCATACCGGTATTTCGTATATAGATTTTCTCCGTCGGACTTAATAAATAAATGGTCCCCATAAACATCTGCCACACCATTATCTACCGTATATGATTCAAACGCTTCCCCGTACTGATTCGGGAAGATGGAAGAATCCGCTGGAAGCTGAATGGTCATTAAATTAGGCAATCTTCCTATCGAGGCATAAGAAAGTAAATCAGCCGATAGCATTTCTTCAAGCGTTGGAATCTCAGACGCCATCCATCCTTCATATTCATACCCTTCCACTAAATCAGCCCCATGTTGAATGAGCAGGTCTTTAATGGACTGATCATTAAATTTACTAGCCATCCATAGCACGGTCACATCACTATTAGATGTAACGGTTGTATTAGGATTAGCATTAGCTTCTAATAAAAGTTTCGCCATATCGGTCTGATGTCCATAAACTGCTAGAACTAGTGCGTTATAATCACGTGCATTGCGGTGTTCGATATTCGCTCCATGTTCGATAAGCAGGGAAGCGACTTCTGTACTAGTTGTCAATGTTAGTGGCGTGTCTTTATTTTCATCTAAACTATTTGGATCAGCTCCAGCAAGAAGTAATGACTCCACCACTGTATCTAGGTTTTCTTTCGCAGCAAGCTGTAGAGCACGATCTGGATTTGCTCCTTCTTGTATATGCTCTAAAATAGTGTCCCAATCTCGTTCGCTAGGTGCCTTTGCTAACTCTTGATCTAGTAATTCCTCTACATTTTTACTTTCCTCTGGCAGCTCTTCTGGTTCCTGTTCCGATTCTTCTACTACTAAATATTCATCGGTGTAGAAAACTTCTTTGAAATTTTGCCATTCTGCTTTATCCATCTCATACTGTTTACCATCTATCATAACCACATTGGAATCACTGAAATGAAAGGCTTCTAATAGCTGATTCTGGTTGTTGTATACCTCTAGTGTTTCAGCAAACTGAGTATCGCTGGCTGGAGTTTCTATTAGTTCCGTATCCTCCATCGTCTCGTAGAACAAGTTAATGATAGCTTGCTCTTCTGAGGTGTAGGTATTACCATTTAGCTCTCCACTAATTTTAGAAACCTCATCCTCTATAAAATTAGTTAATAATAAGGTGGACTGCTGTTCTTTCCCAAGGGTTCCATACAGTAATAGGCTGAATATAAATGCTGCTGCTAATGCACCGATTGTAGCGGCTATACCCTTATAATTTCTTTTTTTCTTCGGTTTAATATTCGCTGCCCTAGTATTTAAGATGGTTCTCTTTATCTGCATTTCTTTTTCTTTATTTAAGTTAGGCTTTGGCATCATACGTAAGTGTTCATCTAGCTGGTCTAGGTGATTTAGTTTCTTCATAAGAGAAACACCTCCTTAACTCTTCGTGTAAAGCTATTTTTGCCCGATGATGTGTCGACTTTACTTTACTTTCACTCCATTTCAATATATTGGCTGTTTCTTGTACAGAAAGTTCCTTTATTCCACGTAGAATAATCACATCTTGGTAATTAGGCTTTAAGAGTTGAATGCATTCATAGATAGCCTTTGTATCTTCATTTAAGTCTAGTATGGCTTCTGGAGAATTCTCTGTTTTAGGTTCATTGGCCTGATCAAGTGGCACGGTAGTAGCGTATTTTTTGGCCTTCTTTTTCCTAGTTTCATCAATGGCTAGATTTCGCGCGATACTAAATAGCCATGTTTTCGGTGTAGCATTTTCTTTAAAGCTCGTAAACCCCTTCAATGCTTTTATAAAGACTTCCTGCAGCAAGTCTTCAGCATCTCTTGGGCCGATCCTGTATAGTAAAAAATGATAGATATCATTTCCATACTGTTCAAACCAATCCGATATAATCTCATTATGCGACACAATCCATCACCTCCTGGTTTTCAATAAATTAGACGTAGAACAGAGAAATAAATTGCATTTTATTCGGATATTTTTAAAAAATAGGCTAGGCTACAATTATCCTATTTTTGATATAAGGACGCTGTATTGCTATTTCATTCTAGTTATCTATATAATTGTAGAAGTATATAGCTTTACATAAGATTAAGGGGGGATTACAGTGCAGAACAATAAACATGATTTAAATAAAATTGCTAATCGAGAAGCATTAATAGGTGTCGGGTTAGCCGTCATTAATTTTATTTGGTGGTATGCTTTTGCATATGGTTTAGGAAGTAAGGACCCTGCGGAGTATAAGTTTATCTTTGGTTTACCAGATTGGTTTTTTTATAGTTGTGTAGTGGGATTTATTGTAATGGTAGTTTTAGTCATCATTGTTGTCAAGGCATTCTTTGTAGAGGTTCCCTTTGAGGACGAAGATGAAGAGGGGGATAGTGAACGATGAATTTAGTTGCAATCATACCATTATTTGTATTTTTAGTACTTATTTTTCTAGTTGGGTTGTATGCTAGCAGATTTGTGCAGTCGTCTAATTCGTTTATGCAGGAGTATTTTCTAGGGGAGCGTAGTTTAGGAGGATTTGTCCTTGCGATGACAATGACAGCTACATATGGAAGTGCAAGTAGTTTTATTGGTGGACCAGGAACAGCCTATACACAAGGGCTTGGTTGGGTTCTACTTGCAATGTCTCAGGTGGTTACTGGATATTTTGTATTAATGGTATTAGGGAAAAAGTTTGCTATCGTAACGCGGAAATATAAAGCGATAACGATGGTAGATTTCTTGAAGGGACGTTATAAATCACCAGTTGTCGTAGTACTTTCAGCAATTAGTATTGTTGTCTTTTTATTCTCTGCTATGGCCGCACAGTGGATTGGTGGGGCTAGATTAATTGAGTCCTTAACCGGTATGTCGTACACCACAGCCTTATTTATCTTTGCGGTTTCCGTACTCATTTACGTAACCATTGGAGGATTCCGTGCCGTGGCGTTAACGGATGCCATACAAGGAAGCTTCATGTTTGTAGGGACGTTAATCCTGCTTATTGCAACCATAATTGCAGGTGGAGGCATTCCTAACATTATTGCGGATTTAACTGCTGAAAATCCAAACCTTATCTCTCCTTTTGGAGCAGAAGGAACCTTATCACCTGCCTATGTATCATCTTTTTGGATTTTAGTTGGTGTAGGGGTAGTGGCATTACCACAAATCGCTGTTAGAGCTATGTCTTATAAAAGTGCCAAATCGATGCACCGTGCTTTGATCATTGGCACGATTGTTGTTGGTTTCATCATGCTGAATATGCATCTAATTGGTGTATTTGCTAGAGCCATTCTTCCGGGTATAGAAATTGGAGATCAAGTAATGCCATTAATTGCTTTAGAAACGATGCCAGCATGGTTAGCAGGAATTGTACTAGCAGCTCCAATGGCGGCCATTATGTCAACAGTAGATTCATTGCTTATTCTAGTTAGTTCCACGGTCATTAAAGATGTATATATAAATTATGTTAAACCAGATGCATCACAACAGACCGTTAAAAGGATGAGTCTATCGGTTACGGCAATACTAGGCGTAATTGTCTTTATAATGGCCCTTAATCCACCTGAGTTGATTATTTGGCTTAACCTATTTGCCTTCGGAGGGCTAGAGGCGGCGTTTATTTGGCCGATTGTTCTAGGTCTTTACTGGAAAAACGGAAATAAGTATGGTGCAATTGCCTCCATTATTACTGGAGTAGGAATTTATTTGTTGTCCGATCTTTTACCAACACTATTACCATCGTACAATGATACCTTCGAGGTCATATTCAAGCCTTTCGGTATCCACGCTGTAGTAGTCCCAGTTGTTGTGTCATTCTTTGCCTATGTCATTGTTAGCTTAATTACAAAGAAATCGATACCAAATGAATTAAAACCAACTTATTAAAAGGAATAGACCGGGGAGAGAGTAAAACTAAATGTCAGACTGAGTGATATACGGTACTAGCTCGGGAAGTATATGGTTGCTTTATCGGGTGGTTGAACTTATTGTTCGTTTAAATGACACCTGTAAACTGTAAGTATGTTTCCTGAATCAAGTCTTTATTAATCATTCGGTATTGGGTTTTCTTCAATATTATTGTCCCGGTCTTTTTCTAAAAGGGAAAGAAGGTTTTGTGAATGAGAAGAATCATCCTATTCGATGGGGTTTGTAATTTTTGCAATTCTAGTGTCCAATTTATCATTAAAAGAGATACAAAAGGGCGCTACAAGTTTACCTCATTACAAAGTCCCATTGGCCAACAGCTATTAAAAGAGAATGAGATTCCAGATGAATTGGATAGCTTTATCTATTTAGAAGGAAATACAGTTTATTATAAATCGACGGCAGCATTGAAAGTATGTAAAGGGTTGAAGGGACCTTGGAAGTTCATGTATGCATTTATAGTCGTACCTAGACCGATAAGGGATTTAGTGTATGGAGTTATTGCCAAGAATCGCTATAAATGGTTCGGTAAACGAGAGAAGTGCATGATACCAACTCCTGAGCAGCGGGAACGTTTTTTAGATGCATAATTCAGCCTTAAGACGGAGCTTCACTACTTCATCAGTACGTTGTGTAATCTGTGCCCTGTATTAAACTAGAGATAGTAAATCGTTCACAGGAGGATACGGGTATGGTTACGGATATTATCAGTAGGATATTTGGTGGTACGAAACAAAAGGTTGTTCAAGAGGAATCCATTGCTATTCACAAATTAAGTGACTTGATTATCTCGGTTGATTCGGCAGAGGTGGAGGTTATTCCACATGAATCGCCGTCAGTAGATATAAAGCTTGAGTCTTTTGAAGGTGGGCCAGTTTTAGAGACTACTAAAACAGACGACACATTATTGATTACAGCAAAAAGAGAACGGCAGGGTATCGTTTTTCTATGGGGTAATGTAACGAAGTGTAAACTACAACTCCATATCCCTGTTGATATAGCGGATAATGTAGACATTACAGCGACATCAGGAAAAATAACTTTAACCCACCTAATTGCCAATACAGTTCGAATAATGGCAACCTCTGGTACCGTCAATCTAGCAAAGGTAACTGCTAGTAAGCTGACGTTAAATACAACATCAGGGAAAATAAGAGCGAAAGAATTAAAAACAGAGAAGCTATCCTTCGTAGCAAACTCTGGTATAGCAGAAATCCATTCATCTTATGGGAATATCCATGGGAGCGTTGGTTCAGGCAGTATACGATTAACGGAAGCTAAGGGAGAAGAGTTAGAATTAAAAGCGGGTTCTGGAAAATTGATCCTAAGAGAAGTCTATATGAAGCAAGCTACGGTTCGTTCCAATTCCGGGATGATTGAAGCAAAAAGCTTCTATGGCGAGACAACAAATGCCCATGTAGGTTCTGGTAAAATTAGCTTTCGTGACTTTAGTGGAGCGGTAAAGGCTAAAGCTTATTCAGGTAATATAATGTTATCTGTTTCGGAGAATGCTGGCTTAGATTTAAAAACTGGAAGTGGAAATATTCGCGTAGGGTTCCACGAATATGAACTAAATTCCGTATTTGATATTAAAATGGGGTCAGGTAGTATTGTTACGAATCTCCCTATGCAGGTAGAACAACGAGAGAAACATCATATAATAGGTAAATCTGGTCATGGAGATAATCTGGTTCGCATCCGTACTGGTTCTGGAAATGCAGAACTATACACAGAAAAATCATCAATTATGAATCCATAAAGGAAGAGAATTGTCTCTTTCTTTTTTTGATGGGGAAGATTTGTGCATGATTAGGTGGATAACTTAGTGCTAGTTATTCTCGTAACGATTCTTAGGAACTCTTGAAAATGTATGAGGGCTTGAATTCATTTGATATCCAATGATAGGAAACTTTTTCTAACTGGATATAATTTACTATGGTTGGTTTTTCCTTATAATAAAGTTCAAACTCGTTAATCTAGATAAAAGAGATTTAAACTATATTCCCCCTTAGACATTGATAAAGGAAATCTATTTTCTTGGATTTCCATTTGATATTCTGTATTAGAAGTTATTCTGTCCCAAGTTTCGTTTGTCAATTTGTATTCTTTATCCTTATAAATAAACTTAGTATTATTATTTATTGTAATTGCTTGAATTCGCCCTTCATCTACTAGGTCAATCACTACTTCAAAATTATTGTCGGATCTTTGTTTATCCATCACTTCAAAACTTCCAAAAGTAGAAGTAGTATAAAAGACTATATTAAACAAACCTATTACTATTGCCATAACTATTATTATATAAATATACTTTTTTTTCATCTAATCCCTCCCTTATTATTTCTTATGTAGTTCTCGGATTATGAACATCGTGATGCAAATAAGAAGAAGTGTATCAAAAGCCTTCTAAACAGAAGTGATAAAGATAATAAAGATGACGAGAAATCTTCTCATCATCTTTGTGTAACGTATAAAAGTCATAGCTTAAAGTCGTTCCTTAGCAAATTTCTCAAAGTAAACAAGGGATTCAGGGTTACTTAACGAACCTTTATTAGCTACCTTTTCCAGTGGCTGACCCATTAATATCTTTTTAACTGGTATCTCTAGTTTCTTCCCGTTTAATGTTTTTGGTATGTCTCGAACAGGAATGACCTCCGTTGGAACATGTCTTGGTGAGCACTGGGTTCGAATTTGATACTTAATGGCATCAATAATTTCCTCTGTCAGCTGTTGATGATCTGTCATGATGACAAATAATGGAACAAGAGAGTCGCCGTTTTCAAGTGGAATATCAACTATTAAACTATCCTTGATTTCTTTGATCTGGTCTACCGCGCGATAGATTTCACTTGTACCAATTCGTATCCCACCACGATTAATTGTAGCATCAGAGCGACCATATATGATACATGTACCTCGCTCCGTAATTTTAATATAGTCACCATGTCGCCAAATTCCTGGATACATATCAAAATAGCTATGATGCATCCTACTACCATCTTCATCATTCCAGAAGTAGATTGGCATAGCCGGGAAAGGCTCCGTTAAAACCAATTCCCCAACTTCATTTATCTTCGGATTACCATCATCATCGAAGCTTTCGATTTTAGCCCCTAGCCCCAGGCATTGTAATTCCCCAGCATAGACAGGTAGTATTGGTACACCTAAAATAAAGGCTGTACATACATCGGTTCCACCACTAATCGAAGCGATGGATAGATCTGCTTTAACGTGATCATAGCACCATTTAAACCCTTCTGGTGGAAGTGGAGAACCTGTGGAACTAATCGTCTTCAAATGACTTAAATCAAATTCCTCTAAAGGAGAGAAACCCTCTTTCATACATGCTGTAATATAGCTTGCAGATGTTCCGAATATCGTCATTTTCGTTTCTTCTGCTAACTTCCATAGCATTCGTTTATCTGGATAAGTAGGATTTCCATCATAAAGGATAATTGTACTTCCAGTTAATAATCCGCTCACTAAATAGTTCCACATCATCCAACCAGTCGTGGTAAACCAGAAGAAACGGTCCTCTTCATGTAAGTCTGTATGGAATGTCAGTGCTTTTAGGTGCTCGATTAATATACCACCTTGGCTGTGAACGATTGGCTTTGGCTTGCCTGTCGTTCCGGAAGAAAATAATATCCAAAGCGGATCATTGAACTCTACATCATGATATATTAACTCCTGCCCTGTATAATGGGTTGCATCATTCCACAATGTAACGGACAGTAAATCTGAAAATGGCTCTGTTGTATGGAGATATGGTATGGCAATCGTTGCTTTTAAAGTAGGGAGTTCAGCCTGTACTTCCTTCACAACGTCCATTCGATTAAATGCTTTTCCACCATAACGGTAACCATCTACAGTAATCATGACCTTTGGTTCAATTTGTTTAAATCGGTCAATGACACTTTGTTTACCGAAATCGGGTGAAGCACTTGACCAAACCGCACCAAGGCTTACTGTTGCTAGTAGGGAAACGATTGATTCATATATGTTTGGAATATACCCTACAACGCGGTCACCTTGTTTGACACCAAGATTGATTAATGTTTGTTGTAGTGCTGCTGTATCTTCATATAGCTTTTCCCATGTTACCTCATCACGGTTAGGCCGTACTTCTGATGTATGAATAATAGCGGTTTTATCCTTCTTATAATTACGAAAGATATGCTTTGCATAATTAATAGAAGCACCTTTAAACCACTTAGCACCAGGCATGTCATGGGAAGATAGTACATGATGATACGGCGTAGACGATTGGATACGAAAGTACTCCCAGATGGTTTCCCAAAATTCTTCTATATGTTCAACGGACCATTCCCAAAGGGATGTATAGTCCGCCATTGAAAAGCCTTTATTCTCGTTCAGCCAGTTCATATAGGTAATAATATTGGCTTGGTCGATACGTTCTTTCGTTGGCTTCCAAAGTAACGTACCTTCTTGAACTTGTTTCATGTAAATCCTCCCCCGATTTTCATAACTACTTTCATTATATGAAAACGGTTTCTATGTGTAAAGAATGGACCAGTTATGGTACAAACATAGAGAAGAGGCTGGTACGAAACTATTTCTAACATAGGATAAACCGAACATGAAAGTTAGTGCATCAGACCCGCCCTGGAAATATACTACGCGTTCACTTCCAGTACAGGGGTGACATCTGCTCGAAAAGACCATCGCAGTGTCTACCTTGCCGCCGGGCGGCTGGTGAGCCTCCTCAGAGCTAAAGCTCTTCCGGTCTCAGGCAGTGCCCTTTCCTCCCACAGGAGTCTCTGTATATTTCTGGGTAATGATAGTGATGGTTCGATTTTTATTCCCTTTGTTTTAGTTTTGTCCCGACCTCTGTATTTAAAAGAAAATCTCTATCTAGCAGTTAATATTGCAATCCCAAATTACCCAGATGTCTTGGTGTGAAATTTCACGTTACCAGACGGGGTAGGGATTGTCTTAATTTCCTGCTAGTATATCCGCAAATTCCTTAACGTAAGGTGGTAAATCTGGTGGACGGCGACTTGATATAATATGTCCATCCACGATAACGGCTTCATCATACCATGTGGCACCAGCATTTGTCATATCGTCCTTGATGCCAGGAGTACTTGTAACCTTTTTACCTTGAAGAATGTTGGCTGAAATTAACACCCATCCTGCATGACAAATTTGCCCAATAGGTTTCTTTGCCTCATCCATCTCTTTTACAAACTGTAGAACCTCAGGGTAGCGTCTTAACTTGTCTGGAGCCCATCCACCGGGGACTAAGATGGCATCATAGTCATCTGTCTTTATATCGTGAAATGCGTAATCTGATTCTGCTGGAACACCATATTTGCCTATATATTTTTTCTTCGCTTCTTTTCCTACTAGATGAACAGTTGCCCCTTCTTCCTGTAAACGTAACACAGGATACCAAAGCTCTAAATCTTCAAAATCATCTTCAATAAGAGCAATAACCTTCTTATTTTCTAACCGCATCAAAACACCTCCATGATTAGTTTAACAGAAAAAAGAGCATTATATGTACTTATATGAAATAGAAAAACCACAGATGCGTCTGTGGTTTTACACCGGCCGTTCTCCAAACTTAGCAAATGTATTTTCATCTTCTACTAATCCACATGAACCACATTGGATTCGGTATTTTGGTCCGTTATACACAGTATGAAATGGCTCGACTTCACTAGTTGAATAATCGTTTATTACCGCACCAGTTTGCGGGTCTAATTTAACCGGTTTTGCTATTTGTTCAATGATATTAAAGCGTGAACGATTGGTTTTGCAATTGGGGCATCGATATTTTTGTGCCATCTTTCACACCCCCATTGTTAGTATGAAACCAACATGCTTTTTTATACGAGGAGGGGAAAGCTAAAAAAATCGTTTTAGCTTAGATAGAAAACCAATCTTTTCCTTTTCAGCTGTATCTTCTTCAGAAGGGGTATCTTCATTATTTTCATTCATAAAAATTTCTTCTTTATCTATGGCATAGTCATAGGTTAGAACAGCACCAATATCAGTTTCTACTGCTTCGTTATTGATGACCGTATAAGAAATATTATATTTAGTTGCTAATTCCTTCTCAGCTTTAAGAAATCTGGATGCAATTTTTCCATTAAATAGTAGCTTGGCATCGGGATTATGTTTCATATTTTCTTCTAGGATTTGTATCCCTTTATCCGTCATTACCTGACCAATTGTTAAGGCGATGACAATTCGCTCCCGTAATGTACCAAGGAAATAATCTCTTTCTTCCTGCTTGGGTAATCGAGTACCATATATACCTTCTGTAAGATAGTCCTCAACGTTTTTCTTACTCATTTTGAATACCTCGCTTTTCATCCTAATTGTAAATGAGAACAGGCACTGCTGGCAAAGAAAAGAGGAGTTTTTCACTAAGTTGTAGAATTTGTAAGAGGGAGGGAGCGCATCATGCAGGAAATACTGCTTGGCGTAATAATTATATCAACTATGTTATATCTTATCTGGCTATTTACTTTCAAAACAAGCTAGTTAAATACATATTAAAGCCTACATTAGCAGGTTATGTAGTGATGCGTACTTACTTTGGTGCACCATTATTATGTGCTATAAGTATAGGTGGCCTAGTGTAAGGCCACCTATTTATTTTTCCTTTGCACGTCTGTCAGCGGCTCTACTTCTCGCTTGAGCTACTTTATCATCGTGATCGGCAAATTCCTCTGAATACTCTACATCAATACCATCAGATAATTGATTTTTCGGAGTCTGAGCAAAGAAGTTCTTACCTGTTGCTCTATTATGGTCACCACGTCCCATAACGTTCACCTCTTTCTGGAGTATTCATGTCATAGTATGAACGAAAACGGCAAATAAAAACGAGTAATCAAAAGGAAAAAATTCCTAATGATTACTCGTTTGTTTATTTTTCTAATGAAGGCTCTCTTGGATCAATTGGTTTCTCTGGTTGTTCTTCTAGTTGGAAAGGAACAATACCAGTTTCATTTCCATAACGATATTGAGTCGGATCAACAGGTGTCCAATCTTCATTTGGTGTATAGAAGCGTAATAAGTCACCATTTAACAATTTATCGGAGAGCTCAAGCTCACGAAGAGCCTCATCTCTTACTTGAATCATTTCTTCCGTAGGCTCGATTTCCTCACCAGTGTCATTATCATAGAAAGTACCTGAAACAACACTGTATTCCGGAGTAATTAAATCACCATTACGGAATGGAACGAATTCCTTATGGCCATCAGAGAATAAATCTGTTCCAAATTGGATATAATCTTGTGCATCAATTCCTACTAAGTGTAATAAAGTTGGCATTACATCGATTAATCCACCATATTTGTGAACAGTTCCCATTCCTTCAACACCAGGAATTTTTATAATGAATGGAACTCGTTGTAATTGAGCATTTTTAAATGGTGTAATTTCTTCACCAGTAATTTCTTTCATTGCACGATTATGGTTTTGAGAAATACCATAGTGATCTCCATATAGGAAAATCACAGAATCCTCATATAGACCAGCTTCTTTTAAATCATTAAAGAATTGCTCTAACGATTCATCAAGATAACGAGCGGTTTGGAAATACGTATCAACAGATTTATCTCCAGTTTCCGCAGGTGCAAGTGAAGCTTCTTCATCACCTATAATATACGGATGATGGTTTGTTAAAGTCATCATATGTGCATAAAATGGCTGATCTAATGACTTCAACATTGGCATAGATTGTTCGAAGAAAGGCTTATCCTTTAGGCCATAGTTGATAACATTTTCTTCGCTCATGTCATAATAACTAGCATCGAAATATACATCTACACCAAATTGTTTATAAATTTCATCACGATTCCAGAATGATTTATAATCACCATGGAAATTGGCTGAAGTATAATCTTGATGTTGGTTCAGTATCGCAGTTAATGATTGGTACGTGTTAGTACCTCTAGTTACGAATGCAGATCCTTGTGGTAACCCATAAATAGAGTTGTCCGTAATTAGCTCTGCATCAGCTGTTTTACCTTGTTCGGTTTGATGGAATATATTATCAAAATACGTAAAGTCTTGTTCAGGATCATTTACTAATGAATTTAGGAAAGGAGTAACTTCTTCCCCATGTAATTCATAATTGATTAAAAACGTTTGGAATGACTCTAAGTGAATTTTAATAATGTTCTTACCTTTAGCAACACCAAATAATTCTGGATTTGGCTCTGCATATTTATTCTTCGTATAGTTTTCAACTTCTGTAATATCATCACTATCCGCAAGTACTCGTTGTGATGATGATTTAATATTTTGTGCTGCATCATAAATTGCAAAGTTATAAAGTCCTATATACTTTACAATATAGTTGCGGTCAAATGTCCTTTTTAGTAGTTCTGGTCGATCTGCTTCAGCAAGACCTAAATTCAATGAAAATGCAATTAGTCCTATAATAAGCACCAGTATAGGCTTCTTACGACTAATTCTTTCTGTGCTCCAGCCTTTTTTAAACCAAATAAATAAGGCGATAAGGATTATTAGATCAAGTACAAAGAATATGTCTGTCCATTGTACAAGACTTACAATACTGCTTCCTAAACTTCCGAAGTTGCTTGTTTGTGTTAAGGTTGGAAGTGTAATGTAGTCGTTATTAAAACGATAGTACACTACATTGGCATATAATAGTATGGTCATTAATGTATCAACTACAATAATCCATAATCCTACCCGTTTTCCTTTAGCAAATAATGCTATTCCTAGGAAAATGAGGGCTGAGCTCAGCGGGTTAAAGAAAAGTAAAAATTCTTGTGTCCCATTTTTTATATCTAGGTTGAATTCAGTTAAGTAAATCAGATACGATTTTAACCAGATTAGTAACACGGCTACAAAAAAGAAGGACATTTTTGATGTTAATAGTTTTTTCATCTTATTTCCCCCATCTTTTTTTGCTTCAACTGATAGATTTCTTTTTGTGATGAAATCTAAAATAAAGTTATCAAGTTATGATTTTAACTCAAATTAATCTATGAATCAAGTGAATTTCCAAAATTTACTATTGGGAAAGTATGGTGAAGGCTTGTCCATATTGCGCTCAGACATTATTGATTGTATTCAATTAAATAGAAACTATGATAGAATAATATTTGCTTGTTTGTTATAGAAAGGACACAAAACGATGAAACAACAACATAGAACCGTATTAAAAGAATATGTACTTGTTTTAATTGGTGCTACATTAGTCGCGTTATCGTATAATGTATTTTTATTACCATCAAAATTGGCTGCTGGTGGTATTTCTGGGATTAGTACTGTTTTATATGAATTATTTGGATTTAGTCCAGCAATGACGCAATTTGTGATAAATATACCAATATTTATCATTGGTTGGTTAGTCTTAGGAAAGGACTTTGGTGGGAAAACCTTACTTGGGACTTTTTGGGTGCCATTTATAATTGGTTTAACGGCAAATACACCAATCACCATTACCAATCCGATTCTAGGTGCCATTTATGGTGGAATTGTATTAGGAATTGGACTAGGTATTGTTTATATTGGAAAAGGTTCGACAGGTGGAACTGCCTCAATAGCACAAATCCTGAAGAAATTCACAGGAAAATCCAGTGGTTATACACAGTTAATTGTTGATGGAGTGGTAGTGTTATCTTCTATATTTGTCTTTAGTTTAGAACTGACACTTTTTGCACTAATGGCTATTTATATTTCGAGTAAAACAATCGATTTTGTTCAACTGCGAACCTCTGCTACTAAGTTAATTGTCATTATTACAGAAGAGGAAGAAAAGGTTCAGGAATTGATACGAACCGGTATCGATCGTGGCTTAACAAAGGTAAGGTCTGTTGGAGGCTACTCCAATATGGATAAGACATTAATATTATGTGTAGCCGAGCAGCAAGAGGCTGTAAAATTAAAAGGGATGCTTCAGCAAGAAATTCCGACATCATTCGTCATTTTCCTAAATGCATCCGAAATATTAGGAAGAGGATTCTCGATAGATAAATACTATGGGCAAAAGCTGTAACGATAAAGAGACTGGGACATAACTAAAAGAATTAAATGTAAAACCGATGATACAGGATACTAGCTCCGGAAATATACGTAGACTCCTGCGGGAGGAAAGGCATCGGGAAGCTGCTGAAAAACTCAAGGATTTTAAGTGATAATAAAATAAAAAAACAAAAAAGGGATACTTTTTATGTGTTTTGCCATAAAAAGTATCCCTTTTTTGCTCATATTCCTCTTATTTTTGGTCTATGAGCTTCATGATTCGTTTTAGATTTGTTACAAATATCGTGGTGGCTCCTTGGATTTCCATACCAAAGAGACCTGAGTCGGTGGCTCTATCGTACCCATGTCGATTCTTTAATTCGCTATTTTTAGCCTCAATCATATAACGGTCTCGAGCTAATTCTTTAAACAATTCGGTCTCTTGAAATGCCTTCTGCTCTTGATGCTCCGTCGATTTTATGCTCACCGTAAGTGTTTTTGATTTGGCACCTTCTTTGTAACAACCCTCTCGCAATGGACAAACCTTACATTTTTCGATATCAAATTGATACTGATATTCAGCGTTCCTGTCTTTTCTGTTCTTAACATATTTTTTTGTCGCTAAATGCCCAGCAGGACAAACATACATATCCGCATCTTTATTGAACTCAAAACCCGTGTCTTTTCGTTCGTTTGTCAACATTGGGTTAAGTTTGGAAACCAGTTGAAAATCTTTTTCTTTAGCTAAGATTAAGTTATCTTTCCCTGAATAAGCTGTATCACCAATGACCGTCTCAACTGTCAGACCTGCTTTTTCACTTTTTTCTACCAGATTTCTTAAATACTTTCCATCACTTTTGTCGCCAGATGTGACCTCTGCCGCCACGATTAAACGTTCTTCTGATATAGCGAGGTGTGTTTTGTAACCAAAGAAACTCGTGTCTTCTGATTTATGACCAGTTCGCGCATCGCGATCGGCGGAGTATTCCGTTGTCTCTTGGCAATCTTCCACTAACTCTTTCAAGTAGTTCAATTTTTTTTGCACGTCTGGAATGTTACGGACATCTTCCTTCTCTACGACTTCAATCAACTTCTCGCAATAAGCCATAGACACTTTTACATCATGCTTATCAGTTGGCTTTTCTGGGTATTTTTCTTTGAGACTTTCATCGAATTCATAAGTTGCTTTCCTAACAGCCTTCGCATGTTCATTTAGATATTGCGCGGCTGACCTCGAACGATGACGAGAATGGGAGTGTGTAGAGTCCACGATTAACGTGGCTTTCACGTCAATCAAATCATGTTCGACAGCGAGTTCGATTGTTTTTTGAATCAGTAAATCTAATAGATTGATATTTTTTAAACGTAACTTACGAAATTGAGTTAAAGAACTAGGATCAATTACAGGATCCTCGGGTGCCATATCTAAAAAGTATTTGAAAGACATATCATATTTAGAGCGTTTCACAACATCTCGATCAGATAATTTATACATCCGTTTCAACAAAAGGTATTTAAACATTCGGACAGGGCAGATTGCATTCCTTCCATTCGTTAAACAATAGTTATCCTCTAATTCCTTGTAAATAAATGAAAAATCAATTAACTCATTGATTCGGCGTAACTCATTGTCTTTTTCTATAATCAAATCATAAAGATTAGAATACGGACTTAATGGAAGGCTTTCTTGTTTTTCTAACATACAATCACCCACTATTTTTATTATGACACTAATTATAAAGTAAAATCGCCAACAAAACATTTTTGTTGGCGATTTTCAGAGACTTTTTCAGCAGCCTCGGCATCGGTGAGACCCCGCAGTGCGAAGCACGAGGAGGCTCACCAGCCGCCCGGCGGCAAGGTAGACACTGCGATGGTTTTATCGAGCAGATGTCGCCCCTGTACTGGAAGTGAAAGCGAAGTATATTTCCGGAGCGTGGTCATTGCTCATCATTCGGTTTTTCCTTTAAGATAAATTCTTTTGTCCCAGCTTCTTTTTATTATTCCGCTAATTTTTATTCCATCTTAATGTATAGAATCATTCAAAAGCAAAAGGATGCCCGTAATGAGCATCCTTTAATAGATAGCACCCCAAATTAATGAGGCATGGTTCCTTGAATAGGAGCAAAGCTGTTTATATAGTTTTGCATGTCCTCTTGCTTTAACTGTGGTACTTGATAATATTGATGTTTATTTTGATATAGGAACACTTCATATGCCATCTCAATCATATTTGGAACACTATCGGCAAATACTCTTCTTAAGACAGGGTTAGTGGTTTCTAGAGCTGCCATTGTAAAGGCAGATGCATTTGACTTTAGAACTCCCATCAGAAAGCCAGTCACACATTCATCATTAATCTCTTGAGGAGACTGTGCAGGTTTTTTCGGTTGTGATGGTGTCATTCCATACAACACATCATTACTCTCAGCCATATTGTACGTTTGCGTTTTAACGGTGGGCTCATTTCCTGTTTTAAGTGTTTCTACCACAGTATTATATAACTGCGTTAGGAATGTTTTATGTTGGTTCATCATGGATTTTAGCTGCGGATCCTGAGCATATTGCTCATAAATCATATATTGCTCCATACCACCAACTAAACCACCGATGGCTTCATGTGCATCAAAAAGCTCGTGACCACCATGGCTTACTTCTGCAGGCATTTGTGAAGTACCAGTTAATTGTTGGTTTTGCATTTGGTTATTCATGTTCATATTCAAATTAATAACCTCCTTAAGAAGAATCAGGTTTATTATTATCTGTTTCACTGGAAATATCCTAGCCATAAATTAGCTAAAATGCGTTTGATTGGCATTCTTTTTTTGAGAGATATGGAGAACACTAAAAAGAAGAAAACGATTGCGAAGAACATGAATTTATTTAGAATACGTGCTACGATGATGGTAGTTAGAATAGGGGGGATTAATCATGCAAGGAAGATTACCAATTCGTCTTCATGATCGAATTCACTTAATTGATGGGTTTGATATGGGAATACCGTCTCGAACAGGTACGTATGTATTGGATGAAGAAGAATTAACTATTATTGAAACAGGACCAAGTCCGTCCATTAAGTATATTAAGCGTGGCTTAGAGGATTTAGGTCACACATTAAGTGAAGTGAAATACATAATTGTTACGCATATTCATTTGGACCATGCAGGTGGTGTAGGTGTACTACTGAAATTATGTCCAAATGCGAAGGTAATTGTCCATCCGCGCGGTAAAAGGCATTTAATTGATCCAAAAAGGTTAACTAGTGGTGCTAGAGCAATTTATGGAGATAGTTTTGCCGAATTCTTTGATCCTGTTGAACCAGTCCCAGAAGAAGCAATCATAGAAAAGAGTGAAGGAGATACACTACCAATAGGACCAAATTGTACATTGCAATTTTTAGATACACCCGGTCATTCACGACACCATATTAGTATTTATGACCCTGTAAGTAATGGGTTATTCACAGGAGATACTGCTGGGGTAAAATATGAACAGCTGGATCCATTAGGGATTGATTTTTTCTTACCTTCCACATCACCAAATCATTTTGACCCGACAGCCATGCACGAGTCCATTGATCGCTTTATGGAAATGAATGTAGACTTTATTTACTTTGGGCATTTTGGTGCGACATTGAAAACTACTGCAGCATTGCATCAGGTGTCAGAGTGGTTAGATATTTTTGTAGAGGAAGGCGAGAAAGTTTTTAAAGAAGGTAAAGGCTATGATGTATTATCTGGACGACTGTTTACACGTGTAAAAGAGCACCTTAAGGAACTTGGTGTGCCTGATGATCATCCTGTTTATATAGTAATCAATCTGGATATGCAGGTTAGTGCATTGGGAATTATTGATTACTTCCAAAAGTTAAAGCAATAAGAATTAGGTGTATAACGCACTCCGGAAATATACGTAAGGTAACGGAAGATTAGCTTTTGTATATTTCCGGGGTGTAATAGCTATGAATGGTAAAGTTTTACTTCCGTTCTTTTTATTTGATACCTATTATTCCCTATTTGCTGTTAGATTTTGATTTCCAATATAATTGGACAATGATCGCTACCTAGGATAGCGGAATGTGCATTAGAGTCAATCAAGTTGTCCTTCAGCCTTTCGGAGACAATAAAATAATCAATTCTCCAGCCAATATTCCTCTCGCGCACCGTTTTCATATAGCTCCACCAAGTGTAAATACCTTCCTCATCGGGATAGAAATGGCGAAGCGTATCAATGAAACCTGCATTCAGAAAGCGTGTCATCTTTTCTCTTTCTTCATCCGTAAATCCGGAATTACCATAGTTTGTTTTGTAATTACGAATATCGATCTCTTGATGGGCAACATTCAGGTCTCCACATAATATAACGGGTTTAATTTTATCGTGTTCCATTATATGTTGAAACAAAGCATCCTCCCATTCTAATCGAACATCCAATCGAGCTAAATCACGCTGTGAATTAGGGGTATAAACATTGATTAAAAAGAAATCCGCAAACTCCATCGTAATAATACGACCTTCTGGTTGTGTATCTTCTTCCCCGATTCCGTATTTCACCGATAGAGGCTTCTGTTTCGTAAATACAGCAGTACCAGAATAGCCTTTGCGTTCTGCATAGTTCCAATATTGAAAGTAGCCATCTAGCTCTAACTTAATTTGACCCTCTTGTAGCTTCGTTTCTTGAACACAAAAAATATCAGCATCTATTTCATTAAAGTAATCTAAAAAACCTTTGCGAACACAGGCACGCAATCCATTAACATTCCATGATACTAATCGCATAATATCTCCTCGTAATTTCTTTGTTTTGTAGGGTGGTTGTTTTTTTAGCTCGAAACAAAGTAAGCTAGTCCTCAGTAGAAACAACCTTTTTAGTTTGTACTCATCATATCACCTTCAGCAGAAATGTTCATGAAAGGCGTCTTTGGGAAAACTATTTTTTAAATAAGGTTGACTCTATTGGTGTATTAATCGTATAATACACTTGAGTGGTGTATTAAGCCCTTAATACATGTTTTTTTGCCAAGTGTGTATTAAGGGGTTAATACAGTAAGGGAACAGTTACCAAGTAAATATAGGAGTTGTAGCTATGAATATAAAGTTTAACAACCGAGATCCTGTCTATGTTCAGGTAATTCGACATTTTAAGGAGCAAATTGCTACCGGTATTTTTGAACCTGGTCAGGAGATTCCATCTCGACGTGAACTAGCAAATCAAATGAAAATTAATCCTAATACAGCGCAAAGGGCGTATAAGGAAATGGAGGAACAAGGGTTGATATTTACGGAGAGAAATTTACCAAGTCGTATTACGAATAATGCAGATGTGATTAAAGCAGTTAGAGAGGAATTGATTCTAGAAGCAGTCCATTCATTTATTGCTTCTGTACAAACGATTAATGTACCACTTGATGAAGTGCTTCATCTAGTGAAGGAAAATTACGAAAAGAGATTGGAAGAACAGGAGGGAGAAGCATGATTGAGATAAAGGGTATTACCAAAAAGTTTGGTAGAAAACCGGTGTTAAAAGGGGTTAGCTTTGCTGCAAATAAAGGTGAAATTACGTGTTTAATCGGAATAAATGGTGTCGGAAAAACGACTATCTTAAATGCGATTATGAATCTAACACCTATTAATAGTGGTGAAATACTAATTGATGGTGAGAAGCTTCACAAAGGTAGCTTTGAAAAGGTGACCTTTATTCCAGATGCGATTACGATGCCTCCTAACATGAAAATTTCCGATGCGATGACATTTATGGCGGATTTTTATCAGTCATGGAATCAAAAGCGAGCAGAGGATTTGCTAACTTTCTTTAAGTTGGACGCCAATGACCGCATTTCTTCTCTGTCAAAAGGGAATACAGCTAAAGTGAATATGCTACTTGGTCTTGCATTGGATGTTGATTATCTATTAATGGATGAGCCATTTTCGGGGATTGACATATTTAGTAGAGAACAAATTGCCAATGTATTTACTAGCCATCTAGTAGAGGACCGAGGCGTCATTATTACAACACATGAAATCAATGATATTGAACACTTAATCGACAAGGCAGTTATTTTAAATGAGGGAGTTGTCTTACGAGAGTTCAATGCGGAAGAAGTACGAGAAATAGAAGGAAAATCGATAATCGATGTAATGAGAGAGGTGTACCAGCCATGATGCGCTATTTAAAATTGACTAACTTTGAACTAAATCGCTTCTTCAAAATATATGTAGTGTTAATTGGAATTACGCTCATTATGCAGCTAATAGGCGTAGTATTTATCTCGAATAATTATATAGGAGATATAGAAGAACTTATTTCAGCAGGTAATACAATAGAGCAGGCAATAAAGGATTGGGGGATTTTCTCTTTTAGTGCAATCTCAAGGTCATTATGGTTTACAGCACCTATCTCATTATGTGTTGTTACCTTGCTAATCTATGTGTTTTTCATATGGTATCGGGATTGGTTCGGAAAAAACACATTTGCCTACCGATTACTAATGTTACCGACAGCTAGAATTAATGTATTTTTTGCAAAGGCATCTGCCATCTTTTTAATGGTACTTGGGCTCGTTGCTATTCAGCTTATTTTCATCATGATAGAAAATGAAGTGATGAAGCTAATTGTCCCAAGTCAGTTGAGAGAAGATCTCACATTAAATGAAATACTATACAGCTTTGATTCTTTACGAGTATTATATCCCACTTCGTCTATCCAGTTCTTCATTCATTATGGAATTGGAATGATGACGGTATTGGTTGCATTTACAGGTGTGCTATTTGAAAGGTGTTTTCGTTGGAAGGGAATTATATTAGGTGTGGTTTTTGCGGTTCTTTCATTCTTCGTATTTATATCTCCATTATTGATTCAGGAGTTTTTAGTGGAGGAATTCTTCTATCCAACTGAAATATTCATTCTAATGGTAGTAGCAGCTCTAATTGTAACAAGCGGTGCCATTTGGATGAGTCATTACTTGTTAAATAAGAAGATAAGGGTGTGACGAAATGATATTGAAACGATTTTGGAAGCTTATAGCGCTAAGTCTCGTGATTATTACAGTACTTGTAACGTACTTTATTTATACATCATTAGTGGTTGCCAAACAATTTCCTGAATTAACACTGAAGACAATTGACGGGGATAAATCGGTCATGAACGACGTCTTACTAGTAGGGGAATATGATGGGAAAAGTAATTATAGTGCCGTCACGGTCAGTACAGAAGGGTCTGTTTATCGAGGACAAATGTCCTTCTTTGAGAATTTAGAATCCCCTTTTGCCATAAATAATGCGACTAAGTTAAAGGAAAAGTATCGTAACTTTATGAGAGGGAAATGGATTTATACAGGAAATTTCTTTGAAAATGACGAATTTGTCGCTTATGTCGCGGTTAAGTCAACATCATCGAGATTACACTACGAGGATGCTGAGAACTATTTTTACGTAGATGTTTTAAACAAGGAGACCAATAAGTCTAATTCATTTGAAATAAAGATACCGGGTCAAGGGCATTATTACGATATCGTAGTGTCAGATGTTCAATTAGTTAATGGAGAATTAAAAGTATTAACAGAGTCTAATCATTATGGGAATAATGGTCGTTATGTTCGTGAGTTAATGGTATACACGATTGATATTTCCTCTCATAAGATTAGTGCAGATGATACCCTGCTAGTAAGTGAGAGCATTGAAGATGCTAATAACTGGGAGGATATTATGTTCTTAAATGATTCAGAAGATATTTCAGAGCAGAAATTCTACTTCTTGCAAAAGGATCAGAACCGACGAGAAGTAGAGGATACTGAACTGGAAACGGAGATAGTAGATAATGAACCAACTGAAATCAGCGTGGTTAATAGGTCCTTCTATTTATATGATTTGGAAAGCAAAGAACTCCAAGAAGTTACCTTCGATAAAGAGATAGCGAACGAATTATTAGATGCGCGTACGTGGGGATTTGTACAGGATAGACAAGTGTATCTGGTCTATGAGTTAGAAAATACAGTTACCATACTAGAGATCAATGAAAAGGATCTATCTGTACAATCCAAAGCAAAGTTTAACCTAGACGATTCAGGATTTCAGGGTTTGTCGAATCTTACAATAGTAAACGATAAAATGTATGCGATAGGTTATAAGGATGATGTTAACTCTGTCAAAGTATTCGTTGGTGCAATTCACAATGGAGAGGTACTGTTTGAAGGGGAAATAGTTATGGAAAACCCAGATGAAGAAAACGGAGAACACGAATTGCGGTTCTATCGATTAATAATGAATTAAACATGGAGGAAATATTGTGATAAAAGTAGAGAAGCTAAGCCACCAATTTGAATTGGGGAAAAAAGGAAAGAAAACGATTGTACCAGTATTAAAGAATATTTCAATGGAAGTACACAAAGGGGAAATTGTTTCCGTTGTTGGGAAGAGTGGTTCGGGAAAGTCCACGCTACTAAATCTAATTAGTGGATTTATTCGTGCTAAAGAAGGAGAGATTTGGATTGATGGGAATCTAGTATCTGATTATTCAGAGGCAAAGTTTGCCGATTTTCGTCTTGAAAATATAGGCTTTATTTTTCAAAGCTTTCAATTGATACCTAGTATGACCGCGTATCAAAATATTGAACTTCCGCTGATTTTAAGAGGGGAAAATGAACCGAATAGAAAAATAATGGTTAACCAATTATTAGAGAGAGTCGGTTTAATAGAGTATAAGGACCATTACCCTAGCGAATTGTCAGGGGGTCAACAACAACGAGTTAGTATAGCAAGGGCATTAGTGCTGGAACCAGCACTAATCCTTGCTGATGAGCCAACAGGAAGTCTAGATAGTGAAACAGAAGCGGAAATACTAGACATTATTCAAAATCTTAATCAAGAATTGGGTATTACGTTCCTTATTATTACGCATGATGAAGAGGTTGCTCGTATCGGCCACCGTTCTATTACGATTAAAGATGGTAGTTTAATGGAAGGGGTGGAAACGATATGAGATTAAAGGACAAGTTTCGCTTTATAAGACAAAACATTAAAAAGAATAAAGCCCGTACTTATATGACTATTTTAGCAACGGCGATGGGATGTGCGTTCTTAATCGTATTAGCTTCTATTGGATATGGGCTACAGCAAAGTGTTGTAAAAGATACACTGGAGGATCAAACTGTAACAAAAATTGATATTTACGGTAAAGAAGTAGATGGTAATTATCAATCTCTTACAATGGAAGATGTACAGTCCTTGGAAAAATTAGATAATGTTAGATCTGTAACAAGAAAAACGCAATTAAGACAATATCCAACTTATTCCCTTGATGACTATGAAATAAGTGCAAATGCAGTGTCGACTCACTTCCCTTCTGAGTTAGCTGCTGGATTGGAGTTAGATGAAGGAAGATTACCTGAAAAAGCAAATGAAGTAGTAGTCGGGTATCATTTTGCGAATAACTTACATTTAGAAACAGAAGAAAATCCATACGATGAAGATACGGGAGAAATAAAAGAGGAATTACGTTATTCTGGTAGTATTATTGGAAAGACCATTACGATGTCCGTTCAAAAAAGTGCCGAAGAAGACAAAGCGGAGGAGATTCCATTAACGATTGTAGGTATCCTAAAGGAGCCTGGAAGAGAGTGGTTGACAAATACCGATGTATTTATCTCTCAAGAAGTATTCCAACAGGTGGAAGCTTATACGGGAACGCCAGGTGGAGAGCTAGGCGTGGATTCTGAGATATTAGAGACTACTTCTCTTACTTCTTATGATGAAGTAAACGTCTATGCGGATAACCTTGAAGCGGTACAAGGAATCGTGGATACGCTTAATGAAGAGAATTATGCATCGTACTCGGTTGTTAGTGAAATGAATCAAATTAATACCCTGTTCACCATTGCAAAAGCAGGATTAATTCTTGTTGGGACAATTGCCTTAGTTATTGCTTCGATTGGAATTTATAATACGATGACGATGGCTGTTACCGAAAGAGCTCCGGACATTGGAATTATGAAGGCTATTGGTGCCAATCCAAAGACAATTAAACAAATCTTCTTGTTGGAAAGTAGTTATATCGGTATCATCGGTGCATTCATTGGGACAATCGTAGCATATGTGATTAGTATAGTCGTGAATATTGCATTACCGATGATTTTGGAAATGGCATTTTCGCAAGAGATGCCTGAGGGATTACAATTCTCTGCTATCCCGTGGAGTCTAGTTGTTATTGCGGTTACCATTTGTTTAGTCGTTACAATCCTGTCAGGAACAGGACCAGCAAAACGTGCTACTCAAATTGACGTACTACGAGCAATGCGTAGGGAAGTATAGTAATGATAGAGGCTGGGACATAACAAAAAGAATTAAATGTAAAACCGAATGATACACGATACTAGCTCCGGAAATATACGTAGACGAAAGCGGGGAGGATAGGGCAAGGTTGAGACCCCTAAAGAAGTAGCGCGAGGAGTCTCACCAGCCGCCCGGCGGTAAAGTAGACACTGCGAGGTTTTTTCGAGCAGATGTCGCACTTATGCTGTGATAAAGTGTAAAGTAGACACTGCGAGGTTTTTTCGAGCAGATGTCGCCCCTGTACTGGAAGCAACCGCAAGTATATTTCCGGAGCGTGGTCATTGCTCATCATTCGGTTTTTCCTTTAAGATAAATTCTTTTGTCCCAGCCTCTTCATAAAAGAATGCCTCGAGTCTACTAAGTTTAGACTCGAGGCATATTTTCTAACAGCTTTTCGAAGCAGGAGCTACAATTGGTGTAACTGGGTTTAGACATTGAATTCCAGTAAAGTTATTCAAGTCTACGGTTATACAAATACCAGTCTCGACGAATTCACCAGTAGCGTTGTTTGGGATGAAGTGGCACAAATCTTTTTTGGAATGACATAATAAGTTCCCGCTACCTTGTGTATCGAATTCTAGTAATTCTAATTCAACACAGCAACCTTTTTTAAATTTCTTTGCCTTAAACACTGGAGTTTCCACACAGTCAAATCCAGAGTTATTTTGCGCAATCCCTGTTGCAAAGAACAAATCACAATCCCCTTTACAATATAACAAAAACGGAATTGTCGTTGGTCCGTTAGCAGGAACCGTAGTTGGTGAAAGTAATTGTTCGATTGCATTCTCGCACCCTGTAGTACAGCAATCATCTTGAGCTGCGGCTACTTCGTTTTGAGCGAGAACAATTTTACGAACCACGTCACAGACACATTCACTTGAGTGTTTTCCATGTGAACAACAACTCATGCTATTATCTCTCCTTTTCATATGAATTTTTTATACACTATAATCTATGTTAATTCAGATATCATGGTTGTTTACTAGTCTATTTCTATTAAAAATGATTCAGATATCCTGACAAAAGGAAGAATATGTGTTGGTTCATCATGTCAAAAGCCAACACCGACAAGGGATTAGCGGATTATGTATAAATTAACTCTACACATGGGAGCTAATAGATTTTAGCCCTACCCATGAAAAAGGAACCAGTTCACCTAGCTGGTTCTTTATTTTTGGTAATAGATTACATAGATATAACAACTTTTAAATAAACTTTACAATTCATTGATTTTGCCATCTATGTTAATAATTTCTTTTAAAATAGAGAAAGTGAACAAGCAATAAGTGAGGGAAGATTATGAGAATACGAGTCTGTTTGAGTATGTTTATACTATTTTGTCTACATAGTTTACTTTTTGGATCTACATTTGCTGCAGCAGAAGAGCGTCAACCACCACGTATTAATAGTGGAGCAGCTATTTTAGTAGATGCGAATACAAGTACCGTGATATATGAGAAAAATGCGTCAAAAAAGCTATATCCAGCAAGCTTAACGAAAATTGCTACGGCCATTTATGCTATTGATCAAGGTGAATTAGATGATGTAGTAACGGTGAGTGAACATGCTTATCGTACAGAAGGGTCATCCGTGTTTCTGGAAGAAGGGGAACAGCTTAGCTTAAGGCAATTAATAAAGGGGTTATTAGTTAACTCAGCAAATGATGCAGGAGTAGCAATTGCCGAGCATCTCAGTGGAGATGTGGAACATTTCTCCGATGAGCTTAATCAATATTTGAAACAAGTAATTGGTGTGAAGAACACCCATTTCAGCAATCCTCATGGGTTATTTGATGCGGAGCATGTTACTAGTGCAGAGGATCTTGCCATGATAACCCAATATGCAATTAATAATGAGGATTTCCGAGAGATATTTGGCTTAACAGAGCTAGAATGGAAAGGAAAGAAGTGGCAGACAACATTATATACACATCACAAGCTTCTTAGGGAAGCACCATATCCTGGTGTAAATGGTGGTAAAACGGGTTATGTTCCAGAAGCAGGCTTTACGTTAGCTACTACAGCAAGTAGAAAAAATCTTGATCTAATTGTGATTACGCTTGATGCATCAACCCAGGAAAGTGCCTATCAGGATACGGTTGCATTATTGGATTATGGATTTGACCATTTCAAAAGCGATGGTAAGGAAGTATCACCAATTTATTTAGATGGGGAAGCGTTTAGGAAACTAGCTAATAACAATAAACGATTCTTTATCGATAGGGAGTGGCCATCATTTACTGATACGGAAATAAATTTGTCCCATCATTTAAAGGTAGCAGAGCTTAAACAGAATTCGATACCAGGCTCACTATATGATGTCGTTATTATTGGCATTGTCTTACTAGCGATTTGGTTCATCTTCTATTATCGGAAGTCAAAGAAGGAGTGATTATGATATTGCTCTATGTTTATGATCGGGATATCTTTAATGAGAAAAAATAATAAGACGATCGTAATCGTATAGAAAAAAGGATGCGTACGAACAGATATCATCCGATTTCCCTTAATAGATTCTTCAGTTAGATAGGTCATAATAAGTAAGAGCATAATCGTAAAGAATGCCAATAATTTAATGGTTGCATCTGGGTTGAACATCGGGATCATTTCTAGCATCGCACCCATCATACCGCCCATCATGCCGGATATACTACCATCAATGACGGCGAATAGGTTGAACGGTAACCCAGCTATAAAACCAATAGAAAGTCCAATAAGAATCGCAAGAAAGGTAGACATAAATAAGTCACCATTTTGAAGTATTCCAATGACCGTACCAAAAAGGATGCCTGATAGCATTCCAAGTGCCATCGATGTAAGCATTCCATGCATATTAGATAAGTGCTTTCGATGAAGGGCATTGAGGATAATGATACTGAGTATTTGACATGTACAAATTACTAATATCGTAGTTAATATAAATGACATGTTTCCAGCTCCTATAAAAGATGATTGATTGTCCCTTTAGAATGTATTCGACTGAGGGAAGAATTATGATTGCTGCCTAAGGGGTGGGTCAGGTACCTCTATATTTTTTTACGTTAGTACTATTACAAACAAGCTAAACTATGCTATTTTAATTGTATGGAATTTTATTTACCTTCTATTAGAAAGGACGTCTAAATTGAAGAAGACAAAAGTAGGTATTATCTTTGGTGGTAAATCTGCAGAGCATGAAGTTTCCCTTCAGTCTGCTAAAAATATTGTTGATGCAATCGATAAAGAAAAATATGATGTTACATTAATTGGAATTGATAAAGAGGGAAAATGGCATTTAAATGATCAATCTTCCTATTTATTAAATTCAGAGAATCCTAAATTAATTGCGTTGAATAAATCGGATGATAATGTTGCGATTGTACCAGGTTCTGCAACAAATCAATTAATCCATGTTGAAAATGCCGTAAGCTTAGAGCAATTGGATGTCATCTTCCCAATTGTACATGGTACGCTTGGGGAGGATGGCAGTTTACAAGGAATGCTTCGTATGGCAAATCTTCCTTTCGTCGGACCTAGTGTTCTAGGTTCTTCTGTATGTATGGATAAAGATATTGCAAAAAGACTACTAAATGCTGCCGGAATAAAGGTAGCCAAAGGGATTACGGTGAAGCGCCCGAATAAGGATAAGGTAAACTTTGAAGACGTTAAAGAATTGTTAGGGACTCCAATGTTTATTAAACCGGCTAACCAAGGCTCCTCTGTAGGTGTTAGCAAAGTGAAAAATGAAGAAGAATTCTATGCGGCCTTACATGCAGCATTCCAATATGATCATAAGGTGGTCATCGAGGAAAATATTGTTGGCCGTGAAATTGAATGTGCTGTACTTGGAAATGATGATCCAATCGCCTCAATTCCTGGCGAAATTTTACCGAATACGGAATTCTATTCTTATGAGTCTAAATATATTGATGAAAAAGGCGCAGAACTAGCAATTCCAGCCGAGCTTACTGAAGAGCAAGTGAAAATGGTACAAACGACTGCAGTTGAAGCGTTTAAGGCATTAGAATGTGAAGGATTAGCTCGAGTTGACTTTTTCTTAACGGAAAATGGGGAATTGTACATTAATGAAATAAATACGCTACCGGGCTTCACAAAGATTAGCATGTATCCGAAGCTATGGGAGATTAGTGGTATTCCATACTCGGAATTAATCAGTCGCTTAATTGATTTGGCATTAGAACGCAGTGAGAATGATGCTAAGCTAAAGAATACCGTTTGGGAATAATAAAGAAGAGTCTCGTCCAGTGGGCGAGACTTTTCCGATTGATGGACAAGATAAAGCCAAAGATTGATTCGATTAGACAAATTATGACCAAGCTGTATCATATTGTCTAATCGTTTCACCTATCAGACAAAAATCACCACACATGGAGAAAGTTGTCTATTTAATGCATTTCTAGTAAACAATTTTCATTCATTAAAAAAATGTCTACTTGGAACAATCTAGGTAGACATTTTTTTCAAAAAAACGAAAACTTATCTGTTATTCGACATGAAATGTGGTGAACTTTTCCCTTAATGGGATCCGTTCTTTTTTCTCTGGTTGCTCATCAAAGTATCCCATATGCAGGAATCCAACGATCCGTTCGTTTTCCTGAACCTGAAGAATTTCCTCTACATTAGGGTCGTAAATATGAGGGTTGGTTTTCCAAACCACACCAAGTCCTTGTTCCCATGCTAGAAGCTGGAAGTTTTGAATTAAACAAGCAGTGGCACCAAAGTTCTCATCTTGCTTCTTTTGGTTGTCCCCTTTTTCCATAATGACAACAAGAATAGCATTCGGCTCATTTAAATAGTTCTCTCGGTTTTCTTGTTTTTCTTCTGGATAAGTACTTGCTATTTTCTTGGCGAATTCACGCTTTTGATTTTCTCCAACAAAGATAAATCTCCAAGGCTGCCTCATCCCGTGTGTTGGTGCCCAAATAGCATCCTCTAATAATTGAGTAACGGTTTCTTCCTTTACCATTTTATTGTTATATCCTTTTTTTATAGAGCGACGTTCCCGAATTAATTTTGCTAGCTCCGATTGTTGCTTTATCATTTGCATCGTTAACACCTCTTTTGTGTTGTTATTATACTTCCGACTGATAATCGTTTTCATTGATTTAAATAGTAAATGATTTGAATAGGAAAAGCAAACCTATCTTGATCAACATATAGGATTTTGTCAGTGATTTATATCACATCTCTTTTTGCTGAAAAAGTGTATGATATAGGTAGATATATATTGGGGGTCATATCATGTCATTTTATGATGTTTTAGTCTTTGTACATATATTTTCAGCAATTTTAGGCATGGGGCCAGGATTCATGATGATGATGATTGTATCGAAGGCAACCAATTTAACAGAATTAAGACATGCTTATGTAATACGAAACAGAATGCATCGTTACACTATGGTTGGTGGTACATTGCTGCTAATTACAGGTATTTTAATGGGGACTATCAATACGTATCTATTCCAACAGGGATGGTATATTACTAGTCTTGTCCTTTTCCTTATTGCACTAGCTTTTGGGCCGTTATTACTTTCACCAAGATCAAAACCAATCAAGGAGCTTTTAAAGCATGCAGAAGGGGAGAAGATACCAGCAGAATACGATGTAATGGCAAAGAAGCTATTCTTCGTAGAGAGAATTGAAAATGTCATTTTTCTCGTTATTATTGCCTTAATGATTATAAAGCCTTTTTAGTGAAGCGCTCTCTTGTGGAGGCGCTTTTTTCTATGATTGGATCAATCCTGAAAGACAGCGGGTAAATCCTGAAGTTAGGTGCTGAAGTCCTGAAGAATATGTAAACTCCCGTATTTTTAAATGGCGAGCCTATCCTGCTTGCTTTATTCCTATGATAAAATAGAGAAAAATGCAAACAAAGAGGGAAAATGATGAAAACATGGACAAGAGATATTGAAATTCATGCACCAATTGATTAAGTATGGAAACTTCTAGATGGGACACTTGAGGATATGCAAAAAATAATGCCAAATGTAGTCGAAAACACATTGGTTAAAGGAACAGAAAATGCTGTTGGAGCAGTGTATCGTCAGAAGTATCGTGAGGGAAAGAGGATGCAAGAATATGATGTCGAAACCATTGAATATGAGAATGAAGCGGATTTTAAGAAGTTAAAAGTAACCTTTACTCTTGCGAATATGTTTGAAATTACGACATCATATGAAGCGAAAAAGCTGGAAGATCATAAAACATACTTCCGATATACGACAACGAATAATCCATTAAAATTGTTCACAAAATTACTTCTTAAATTAGTAAATAGCGATAAAGTAGTGGTGCAATTTGTAGAGCGAGTAAAACAAGTTGCAGAAGAAGAGGTCCGAAAGCGATAAGGAGGGGGATAACGATGGGGAAGAAGATTTATCTTGTAAGACATTGCCAAGCGAATGGTCAGGAATTGACAGCTTCATTAACTGAAGCGGGTATAAACCAGTCTCTAGAGTTAGTAGAATTCTTTGCGGATGTTCTAGTTGAGCGGATTATCTCCAGTCCATATCATCGTGCCATTGATTCCGTCACGCCACTTGCTAAAGAAAAGGATATTCCAATTGAGATTGATGATCGACTATCTGAACGTGTATTAAGCACAACGTTCTTTCATGATTGGCGAGAAAGACTAGAACAGACTTTTGATGACTTGGACCTTGTATTTGAGGGAGGAGAATCTAGTGCTCAAGCTATGAGGCGTGGGATTGAAGTCATTAAAGAATTACTGGAAAATGATGAGGAGCATATTCTATTAGCTACGCATGGAGGACTAACCTCATTGATTTTAAAATATTTCCAGCCTAGCTTTCGTTTTAAGGATTGGGAGAATCTTACCAATCCAGATGTGTTTGTCATTGCCTATTCTAATGGAGAGCCAGAGATTACTAGATTGTGGAAATAAAGAAACAGGATATCTCATAAGGGTCCCCTGAGATATCCTGCTTCTCTTTAGCTTTGTAATTCTTCAAGGTATTCTTCTAACGTTATATCACGTTCCATGATTTCGGTAGCTGTTTTAACACCAACATACCGTATGTGCCAAGGTTCATACTGATATCCTGTAATGTCTTCTTTTCCTTTAGGGTAGCGAATGATGAAGCCATGCTCCGCTGCATGATCCTTTAACCATTTTCCTTCTTTTGTATCTCCGAATTCTGTAACTAAGTCAAAATTGACTTGTGGGCTTGTAACGTCCATTGCAAGACCAGATTGATGTTCACTTTCACCTGGTCGTGCACTGAATTTATTAGCTTCTTCCTCGCCATGATTGCTCACATAGGATGCAAACAGATATTCCTGGGTTTCATAGGAACGAAATCCGGATTGTGCATATAAATCAAGCCCCTCTTGCTCTGCCGCGGCAAACAATTCCTCAAGCGCATCAGCAGCAACTTGACGTATTTGCTTTTTCGGTAAATCTTCTACAAATGGAAATGGTACATTTGGGAAAACCAGGTCCGCTGGCACATAATCTGCAGGCAATGCGTGTTGCTTATTAATTAAGGCAAGTACTTCAAATGGATTGCTTAGTTCAACAGTTTCCTCATCTAAAGACGTATCCTCCGAGTAAGCTAAACCTTCACCGGAAGTTACTTTACTCTCTTGATCTAGATAATCCTCTATAACAAGCCTTGTCGCTTCATCATATTTTCCTGTTATCATCAGATCCTCTGACTGTAATTGTAAATCGGTAATTGCCCATACGGTTTCTTTGTCATACGTACCAGTAGTGGGAATCTCATACCCAATTTTGATTAGGGCTTCTTGTAGTCCTATCACATTATCATTTTGATCACCTTTTTGGAGATCCTCTGTTGGGAGAACGAATCCTTCTTCAGCCTCAGGACTTTCTGCATTCTGTTCATCCTCTTTTGTTGGGTTAGAATTATCTTGTACCTTTTCTTCGCTTGTTTTTTCAGACGTATCCCCTGTTGTAGGCGTACTGTCACTACAAGCTGAAAGTAATAGAAAAAGGCTTATAAGGGTTAATAAATAAATAGATTTGTAGTTTTTCATTGGTGTTCTCTCCCTTTTGAAACTTAAATACCCTATTTATTATACTACGATGAAAAATGAACGCAGTATAAAATGAGAAAAATAGTTCGTTAGTGCTACTGGATATTTTTGGTATATATACATTATACTACAATTGCAGGGAATTTAATTGGGCTTTTTCTAAAGGGAAGGAAGAGGCAGAATGAAGCGACAATTAGATAGTAAAGTTAAGGAAGCGGTCACAGAGGTAGGATTTTCAGGGGCAATTTTAGTTCGGAAAAACGGGGAAGTTATTCATGAATCCGCATATGGTTATGCTAATCGTTCGGATCAATTGATAAACACGGTGCATACTAGATTCGGTATCGCGTCCGGGTGTAAGCTATTTACAGCGATTAGCATAGGGATACTAGTAGACGAAGGAAAAATTACCTTTGACACTAGATTGAGTGATTGCTTGGATATTCCGTTTTCTAATTTTTCAGACGAAATAACCATTCATCATCTTTTATCCCATACTTCTGGTATTCCGGATTACTTCGATGAGTCGGTTATGGATGATTTCGAAGAGCTGTGGAAAACAAGGCCGATGTATTCAATGCGTGAGTTAAAGGATTTCCTTCCTATGTTTCAACATCGGGACATGATGTTTCAGCCAGGGAGTCAGTTTCATTATAATAATGCAGGATTCATTGTGCTAGGATTGGTTATTGAGCAACTAGCCGGGATGAGCTTTACTGATTTCGTAGAACAAAAGGTGTTTGCAAGAGCGGGCATGAAGGATTCTGGTTATTTCTCACTTGACCAGCTTCCAGCAAATACAGCAGTAGGCTATATAGATGATGTGGCAGCTGGAACTTGGAAGAGTAATATGTATTCTATCCCTATAAAAGGTGGAGCTGATGGAGGAGCATTTATTACCGTCCATGATATGGTACGCTTATTTGACGCCTTGTTTAGTAAAAAGCTATTGACCAAGAGCACAACGGAAAGACTGGTATCCGTTCAAGCTGAGGGAGAAGATGACGAGTTCTATGGCTATGGAATTTGGATGGATAAGCAGGCGGATGAGATTACCAAGTACCATGTAATGGGATATGATCCTGGTGTAAGCTTTCATGCTGCAGTCTATGCGAATGGAGTAGAGGTCGTAATTGCTTCAAACAAGAGTGAAGGTGCTTATTCGATTATGGTTGCGATTGAAGAACTATTAGACTAGGCAAGCACACATTCCCATATCTCTTCATATCTTTTTAGAAGATCGTATGAAGGGGTGGGGAAGATGGCTGAAACGGTATTGGTGGAACAAGCAGTACGTGTCCGTCACAGATGGATAAATTTTGTGTTATTTTGGTGTGCATTAATTGTTGTTTCCAGTGCTTATGTGACGACACCTCTCTTTTCTATCTTTGAAACTACGTTTGACGTCTCGAAAACGATGTCTGCTTGGACTAGCAGCTCGTTTTCTTTTTTTTATGCGGTTGGTTTTCTATTATTTGGACCATTAGCGGATCGAATCGGTAGAAAGCAAGTCATTGTATTTGGCATGATTTCATTAACGATTGTAACCCCATTGATAGCGATGGCGAGCAGCTTCTGGAGTCTTGTTGTACTTAGAGGGATTCAAGGGTTTGTTGCGTCAACGTTTGCCCCATCAGCACTTGCTTATGCGTTTGATGTTATTCCATCTAAGAAAATTGTTACGACGATTGGCTTTATCAGTTTTGGCTATGTAACATCTGGCATTTTCGGGCAAGTGCTTGGCGATGCATTTTCTCAATGGGGAAGCTGGCGGATGGTCTTCCTATTCTTTGGTGGTTTATATTTTATTACGTTCCTAACAGTGTTGTTATTCCTTCCGAATCCCAAAAAGCCAGGGCATAAAGAGGGTATTAGCTTTTACCTTTACCATAGCAAGCTTATTTTCAAGCAGCGTAATTTTGTGTTCATTTACCTCATTACGATAATGCTCTTATTAACGTTTATGGGAATGTATACCTTGCTAGGAAGCTTCTTAAAGGGAGAGCCTTATTATTTGAATGATAGGGAAATATTAGGTGTTCGAGCTATTGGCATTATCGGGATGCTCGTGTCACCTTTTGTCGGTAGGATTGTTGGGAAAATAGGCGTGTTAACTACGCTTCGGGTAGGCTTGTCATTAGCTACCGTGGGCTTATTACTACTTGGAATTGGAAGTAATATAACCTTTGTTATTGTGATGAGCATTATCTATGTGTTTGGAATCTCGTTAATATTTCCTGCTATCATGGTATTAATTGGAGAGTTAGGTGGAGATAGAAGGGCGCTTGCTAATGCCTTCTATGCCTTTATTCTCTTTATTGGTGCAATGCTAGGCCCAATTGTTGCTATTTCATTCATGACGTTTACTACTTACTTCGTTACATTGTTAGCACTGTCTTTGTTATTAGTTCTGGCATTCATTTTTTCGATTTTTATACGGGTATAGTGGTAAAGAGCAACGATACTTGATAATCTTCCTTGCACTGAGGAAGCCCGCTTCGTAGCTTTGCTATTAGACACAGGTGCATCCAGGGGTTTAACCATACCCTTTCCTCCCCGTTTTCGTCTACGTATATTTCCGGAGCTAGTGTGATGCATTATTCAGGTTCCCATCTATTACTTTTAGCTTTGTCTTAAGTCTCATCGCCTAAGCTAGGATTCCTAGAGCTTCGACTAATGCCAAAAGCAGCTATCAAGAGAAAATTAACTCCTTGAAAGCTGCTTTTGGTATAAACACTAGTTATTTGGATTCAAATAGTCTACAAATTTCTACAATTACATTCGTAGCTTTTTCCATGTTATCGACAGAAATATACTCGAATTTTCCATGGAAGTTCTCGCCACCGGTGAAAATGTTTGGTGTTGGTAATCCCATGTAGGACAGTTGGGAACCATCTGTTCCACCACGTACTGGTTCGATGACAGGCTCAATATCCAGATTTCGCATAGCTTGTTTTGCTACGTCGACAATTTCCATAACAGGCTCAATCTTTTCACGCATGTTGTAATATTGATCCTTCATATCAAGTACAACATTATCTTCCCCATATTTTGCTTTCATTTCTTCTACGAATTTCGTCATGGTTGCTTTTTTATTTTCAAAGCTGTCGCGGTCAAAGTCACGAATGATGTAATAAACACGTGTTTTTTCAACGTCACCAGTAATGGAGATTAAATGATAGAAGCCTTCGTACCCTTCCGTTTGCTCTGGTGATTCTTGCTCCGGAAACTTACTTACAAATTCTGCTGCCATTTTACCAGCGTTGACCATTTTATTCTTTGCTGTCCCAGGATGCACACTGTTTCCCTTGAAGGTCACTTTTGCAGCTGCAGCGTTAAAGCTTTCATATTGAAGCTCACCAAGTGGTCCACCATCGATTGTATAGGCAAAGTCAGCGTTAAAGGCTTGGACATCAAATTTATGAGGGCCACGACCAATCTCTTCATCTGGTGTGAAGGCCACACGGATTTTGCCATGTTTAATTTCTGGATGCTTGATCAGATAATCCATTGCGGTCATAATTTCAGCGATACCTGCTTTATTGTCAGCACCTAGTAAGGTTGTACCATCTGTTGTGATTAGTGTATGTCCTTTATAGCTAGATAGTTCAGGGAATTCTTTACCAGATAACACAACATTTCGTTCACTGTTCAGTATAATGTCATTGCCGTCAAAGTTTTCAATTAGTTGGGGATTAACATGTTTACCCGTAAAATCAGTTGCTGTATCCAAATGGGCAAGGAAGCCTAAAGTTGGTACTTCCTTATCTGTGTTCGAAGGAAGTGTTGCGAATACATAACCATTCTCATCAATGGTCACTTCCTGCATTCCGATTTCGTTTAGCTCGTTAACCAGTAAGTTGGCTAATTCTAATTGTCCTGGTGTAGATGGTGTTGTTTCACTATCTTCATTGGACTGTGTATCCATTTTTACATATGTAGTAAATCGTTTAATGATATCTTCCTTCATTCTTAGCCTCTCCTTATTGTGAATAGTAATTGAAATATGAAATAATTATACCGTAACTCGAAATAATTAGGAAATTTAAAAAGTTGGTTAGAAAGGAAAATATTAAGATTGTGGCGAATGATATAGTATGGGGTATATAAAGGAGGACAATTCATGACCTATATTATGAAAGTGGAAGAATTAATACATAAATTAACTGCTAATCCTGAGGAAATAGTTTTGGTTGATGCACGTTTTCAATTAGGGGACCCAACAGCAGGAAGAAATGCTTATGAGGAGTCCCATGTACCAGGGGCTGTATATTTTGATTTAGAACGGGACCTTTCTAGTGAGGCTGGTGAACATGGTGGGAACCATCCACTTCCTGATATAACCACACTAGCAGAAAAATTAGGGAAGAATGGTATTGACCAAGATACAACTGTCGTAGTGTATGATAAAGGAAATGATATGTTTGCACCGCGATTTTGGTGGCTTTTACATTACCTTGGTCATCAAGATGTTTATGTATTGGATGGGGGATTTGATGCTTGGGTTCAAGCAGGACAACCTGTAACTGCTGATATCCCTGTGAAGAAACAAAAAACATTTATTCCTAATGTTCGACCAAATCAAGTAGTGGATATTGCATTTGTCAGAGGGATAAAAGATAATAAACAGGCTGTCCTTATCGATTCTAGAAGTAAAGACCGCTATCTAGGAAAAACAGAGCCATTATATCAAAAGGCCGGACATATTCCAGGTGCGAAGAATTATTTTTGGATGGATGTTTTAGATGAAAATGGTAACTGGAAGGATAGGCAATCGTTAGAAAAGCAATTCGCTAAGTTAGATAAGAATAAAGAAATTATCGTTTCCTGTGGCTCAGGGGTATCAGCGACGCCAAATATTATGGCGCTTAAAATGGCGGGATTTGAACATGTGAAGCTATATCCTGGTAGTTATAGTGATTGGATTTCTTATGAGGAAAACAGTATTGAAACAAAGGATGAAACCAATGAGTAAAAGGCGATGTGCATGGGCACCTGAGAATGATGAATTATATTGCAATTATCACGATTATGAATGGGGAAGACCTGTACATGATGATCAAAAGCTATTTGAAATGCTTACGTTAGAAGGGGCACAGGCTGGTCTAAGTTGGATTACGATTCTACGTAGACGGGAGAATTACCGACAGGCATTTGATCAATTCGATCCAACGGTTATTGCTACTTATGATGAAGCAAAAATCCAGTCATTACGAGAAAATGAAGGGATTATTCGACATGAAGGGAAGATCCGTTCCGTCATTTCAAATGCTAAGGCTTTTCTTGCTATACAGAAGGAATTCGGTAGCTTTGATTCTTATATTTGGAGCTTTGTTGGAGGAGAACCATTGAAAAACAGATGGGAAAGCTCGAGCCAAGTACCGGCGGAGACGAAGGAGTCTCAAGCGATGAGTAAGGATTTAAAGCGTAGAGGATTTAAGTTTGTTGGACCTACGATTTGTTATGCCTATATGCAAGCAACAGGCATGGTTCATGATCATACAGTGGATTGTTATTTATATGAAGGATAAAAAGAAAAGCTACTTTCACCCTATTGGAAAGTAGCTTTTCTTTTTATAGTTTAAACACTTTTAGTTCATTATTTAATTGTTCAGCAATTTTTTCTAATTCTTCTGCGCTATGGGAAACTTCCTCCATGGAAGCTGACGTTTGTTGTGCAGATGCTGCTGCTTGTTCCACACCGGCTGCAGATTCCTCCGATACTGCCGCGATTTCTTCAATTAAATTATTCATATCACTACTATTATTAGCAATTTCTCGTAGGTTTGCCGAGATATCCGTGATTTTGTTAACCATATCTGTTACCGAGTTATGAATCGTTGTAAAGTTATTTCCTGTTTCTTCAATTTGAGCAGTACCTTCTTTTACCTCGGTATAGCCACTGTTTAATGAGGTAACAACATGTGCTGTTTCACTTTGGATTTTACTTACGATAGTAGTAATTTCCCCTACGGAACTAGCAACCTGCTCTGATAGCTTTCTAACTTCTTCTGCTACAACCGCAAAACCTTTACCATGTTCTCCAGCTCTTGCAGCCTCAATTGCCGCGTTAAGGGAAAGAAGGTTTGTTTGATCAGCAATATCTTTAATTACCGATACTAGTTTTGAAATGGCTGTTGATTGCTTATCAAGACCTCTAACCTTTTCTACTGCTTCCGATACAATGGAATCAATTTGCTTCATTTGAACAACAGATGACTTCATTAATTCCTGTCCTTCGTTCGTTAAGACAAGAACATCTTGAGATGTACCGGAAATTTGCTGACCGTTCTGTTCTGATACTCGTACCTTTTGAACGAAATCATTCATCTGTTCAGCAAGGTTTGATGCACTATTTGCTTGGTTCTCAGATCCAGAAGATAACTCTTCCATCGTGGAAGCAATTTGTTCATTACCTTCTTTCACTTCATCCGCTGATTGGGATAATTCTTCACTTCTAGTCGAAAGAGTATTGGCAGCTGATGCAACTTTATAAAGTATCCCTTGAATATTATCCTTCATTTGGTTAACTGCAGTAGCAAGTTGTCCAATTTCATCTTTTCCGTTATAATCAATCGATTTAGCTTGTAGGTTACCATTTGCTACTTCTGTTGTTAGGTCAACCACTTTTTGTAAGTTAGTAGCGATTCGCTTACTTACTAGTAATAACAGAACAACACCAAGAATAATTGCTATTATGTTTGAGATGATTAAGGTGTTGGTACTAGCTTTAATTCCACCTTTAGAAGTTGTTACCACTTCTTGCTGGTCAGCGATGACTGTTTCCATTAGTAGGTCGACAAGTTCTACCGTTTCGGAACGAAGCTCGGATGAACGTGTTCTAATCGACATCGCCATGTATTCCTGATTACTATTTATAGCGTCTGTAATATCCCCGTAGAACATTTCATTTATTTTCTTATCGTTATCGGAGATTTGTTGGAATAATTCTTTTTGTTCAGTTGTAACTAAGGAAGGTTCAATTTTTGCTTTTAACTCCTCAAACTGAGCTTCATATTCTTTAAAGGCGTCAGCAAATCGGCTTCTACCAGAAAGCAAGTAATCCGCAATTTGAACATCCTTCACTTGAATCAATGCGGATAAGTCTGCCATATCATTGACACGAGCACTATATTCGTCAATTGCTTCCACATCGGCAGAACTCTTTTGGAGTTGTAGGTATATTAATACACTTGAGAATAAGAAAAGAACCACTGTAGTTAAAAACACTAATAAATACTTACGACTAATGTTAACGTTTTGGAAGTTAAAAAGAGTTTTCCTATTAGTTTTTGGCTTATGTTGTTTTTTCTCTCTTTTTATTTTTGGTAGTTTTATCTTTTTATTTTTTTTCATATATATCCCCCAATTATAGATATGTTCCAATATATAAAAAGAAATTATATCGTATTGATATCTAGCCTTATACAGTCCAAAGGCAAATTTTAGTTGAAAATGATTTCCTCTCCTACTACTCCACTCGATTTTTGTATGTAAAAACTGTGCGCCCTTTTCTTATATCATTATATCGGTTGTATTTTCTAACTCTAAAGTATTATTAGAAAATAATCGACAATTTTTTTCGCGTGTTGAATTCGATTAGCTTTTCTAGTAAAATAGCAGACTGTGTGTTCTTTACGTGTTATAACAAAACAGGAGGTGGAGATGGATGATGGAATCTGCGTTTTTACAAGAAGTAAAAGATAAGGAAGAACTGCAGGGAGAGCTAGATAATTTAGAATTACAGTTATTTCGTATGCAACATAATATAAAAGAAATTGCCAAAAAGTCAGAAGTAATTAGCATAGACCAAACACCACAGGATGAATGGGTAGTTGTTTATGCTGATCGTGAACAGGATACATGGCAGCTTATGCTGCACAGCTGTAAGCGTCCATACCGTGGAAGTTGGAACTCTGCACTTCAAGCGGAAATAAAGGATGACAGTACGATTCATATTGCAGCTATTAAAGGCGAGGAAAACAAAGGATATGGATCAGTGCTAATGGATCACTTAAAAGAAATGGCGAAGAAAGAAAATGTACAGTATATAACTGGTGATTTAGTGAAGCGAGATTTTGACCATGTCGACAGATTACAGCATTTCTATGAAAAGCATAATTTTGACGTCAAAATTGACCATGAAGAAGAATGTGGAGAAATTGTATGGAATGAAGAATAGATGTGAGACTACTTAGAATGGATAGTAGTCTTATTTTTTTTATCATTAGAGAATGGTAAACAGAGAGGAGCAGTCAGAGCCCATTTTCAGGTGGGTGAGGCGAAAAAGGTAACAGAGGGAGAGTGTCAGTGCCCTTTTTTGGTTGAGAGATGCGAAAAAGGTAACAGAGGAAGAGTATCAGTGCCCTTTTTGGGTTGGACGAGGAGAAAAAGGTAACAGAGAGATGCTATCAGTGCCCTTTTTTGGTTGGGAGAGGAGAAAAAGGTAACAGAGGGAGAGTATCAGTGCCTATTTTTGGTTGAGAGATGCGAAAAAGGTAACAGAGAGATGCTATCAGTGCCCATTTTTGGTTGAGAGATGCGAAAAAGGTAACAGAGGAAGAGTATCAGTGCCCTTTTTTGGTTGAGCAATGAGAAAAAGGTAACAGAGAGAAGGAGTCAGCGCCCCTTTTCAGTAGAACAAGGAAAAATAGGTAACAGAAGAGTAACCTCTCTATCCCCAATACCAAACTAAACGAGGTTGTGCACTAACCAGATAACGTAACTCTTTGGGAGCAAGTATAAAAGCAACCCAATATAGGACTGCTTTTCATATTTTAATTCAACTGTGGTGATTTTCGATGATTCGTTGCTTGCTCATAGGCAAAGGCAAGTTCTATCAGTTCTGCCTCCGTATAGGCCTTGCTTGTAAAAGTAATACCAACTGGTTTTCCGGCATCGGTATAGCCGCATGGAACGGTGATGGATGGGTAGCCTGCCTTGGCCGCAATTCCTGCTCCATTTTCATTTACGAATACTAATGCATCCAAGTCGTGTTCGGTCATGGCTTTATCAATGCCATCTGCTTGTGATAGTCTAAGATCCTCTAAGCGATCTTTTATATATTCTGTTTCGATTAACCTTCCAGTTTTTTCCTCGGATTCAAGTAAAATCTTTTGACCATATTTCAGTGCCGTATCTGCATGCTTTTGGTTATATTGGATAACATCCAGTAAATTATGCACTGGTAAACTCGGATTAACATTTTTCAAGTAGGCGTTCAGGCCGTTTTTAAATTCGTGAAGCATAACTGTTATAGGAGGGAATTTTGTTGGTAGCTCTACTTGGTCAATAACGGTTGCGCCAAGTGCCTGTATATCTTCTAGCGCCTTTTCCACTAATTGGAGTTCTTCCTCTGGCAGTCCTTCCAGATAAGCTCGTGATACGCCGATTCGTTTAGTTTTTAATCCATCTTGGTTTAAATAAGCGGTGTAATCTTGGATGGGATTTGGATTGGTTGCTGTTGCTGGGTCTTCTATATCGAAAGCTGTTAATGCTCCAAGTAGTAACGCAGCATCTGAGACTGTTCTTGTCATTGGGCCTGCAGTGTCTTGAGAACTGGATATTGGAATAATCCCTGTCCGACTAATTAACCCAACTGTCGGTTTGATTCCAACGATAGAATTACTGCTTGCCGGGCTTAGAATGGAGCCACTCGTTTCAGTTCCTATACCTAATGGAGCAAAGTTAGCCGCAATAGCAGCACCAGTACCAGCACTAGAGCCACCTGTATCAAATTCTCCAGGACCATATGGATTTAAAACCTGTCCCCCTCTTGAGCTATAGCCATTCGGCATCCCCACTGTCATGAAGTTTGCCCATTCGGTTAAATTCGTTTTACCCAGGATGATTGCCCCAGATTTTCTTAATTGCTTCACAAGAAAAGCGTCCTCTTTTGCAAAATGGTCAGCTAATGCAATCGAACCTGCAGTTGTGTGCATGTTGTCTGCGGTATCAATATTATCTTTAATTAAAACAGGGATACCGTGTAATGGGCCCCGGATACCTTTTTCCTTTCGCTCCAAATCAAGTGCTTCGGCAATATGCAGGGCATCAGGGTTTATCTCAATAATGGCGTTTAATTTAGGACCATCTTGATTGTACTTAGCAATTTGTTCTAAAAAAGCGAATGTAATTTCTTTAGCTGTTAAGCTACCATTTTCCATTGCCTCTTGTAATTCTAATACAGCTCTTTCCGTAATAGGTTTTGTCATCGGTATCCTCCTATAGTCTCGCTAGTAGTTTTAAAAAAGATTACACTTGTTCGAAAATGTGAAAATGTAACCCATATGGATCGGTCATCAATAGGCTTTTCTCATTATAATTTTTAGTGATGGAACAGCCATTTGATACAAGAAGTTCTTTCGTTTTTTCGAAGTCTTTAACGGCTAACTCGAAAAAGACTTTATTTTCTTCATTCTCCTCCAGGTAAAAATTCCATCCACCAAAAGTTAGTTGTGTTTCGGAATTAGATGAGTAGACCTTTTCCATGCCCAAAACATTTGTATAAAACGCTATGGCTTCTGATTGGCTATTTACTTGGATGGCGATATTATTCGTTAAATCAAAATTGGATCGTTTATTAATTTTCCTTTTTGGATGATACCCTTTTTGACCAGAAGGAAGTAGGTCGAATAGATACCATACAGAGCAAAACTCATCCCCAGGTCCAAACGGTGCATCAGCAATATGATAGATTCTTCCTTCTTCATCCTTTTGGAAGGTAGAAACTCCTGGGTATTGATAGCCATCTTTAACAAAGCCTAAGTCTTCCTTAAAGGTCGTATCCTTTGTTGACACCATTGGAAATTGCCATTGACGCTCTGCAGCATAAGCATTCTGAATCTCTGGTGAATCAGGAGTAGCTACGACAAAGGCTGCTTTTTCGATTATATGATGGTATATACCATTAAAGCCATCTGCCCACATGGTACAGTAAGAGCATGATTTCCCCATGTTTTGAATAACAATCAGTTCATCCTTCTCACCAAATAATTCTAGTAAGCTAACTTTTCGGTTTAAGGAATCAAGGAATTGATAGTCTTTCACTTCATGTCGAGGAACTGTTTTTCTTAGTTCCATTAATTTAATCTTTTTTTCATGAATTTCCTTTTCCAATGCTTTAATCTCTGATTGTAAGTCTAATGTTTCCATTATACATCTACTCCTTCTCTTTAAATTCTACAATTTCAATTTAATTACCAGTCTTCTATGACAAAGTAAAAGTGTTTCTACAACATTAACATGAAGTAATCATTTATTTTTCTCCTGGTTTGCTTTTGTTGTATCAAAGAGAAGTTTAGGCAAATTAATTAAAATGGGTGGATCATATGGAAGGGCTTCTCTTAAGGTGACCTCTGTAAAGGAAGCACGATGATGTTCTGTATCGACAGGTTTTTCTGCAATCCCTCTTAACGCATTGGACAATAAGAAATAGCTTAATGGATTTAAACTTTTGGCTATCGCTACAGCAAGGACATAATATTTTCCCTTTGGGACGTTTGAGAATGTACAGCTTGTCTGCTGATGGTTTATGGCGGTTCCGATAATGGGAGCTTGATCAGGTATTGGTTTAGAAAAAAGTCCAATAAAGATAAGCCCGTTAAAAGAAGGTGGTACTATGATTCTACATGTAACAGATGGTTCTAACGCTTCTAATGGTAGTAGATTAGTTGAGACGTCGTATTCGTTCATGAAGCGATGGAGTGGCTTTATATTTTTCTGAAACTGTTTTGGTGATAAACCAACATATTGTTTAAACTTAGAGCTAAAAGATCCAGCACTACGAAATCCAGCACCAAGTACAGCTTTGATGATGGAGTCAGAAGGATTTACTAGCGCTTCCTTTCCTGCTTCAATCCGTAGTGCAGAAAGATAATGACGAGGTGGAACACCTGTAACCTCTTTAAATACTCTGCTGAAATGGAATGGGCTATAACCGACATGATTTGCTAATTTTTCTGAGGTTATTTCCTCATCTAAATGATCATTCATATATTCGATTGCTTGTAGGATTATTCTCTTTTTCTCGTTCGTCATCCATTGTCACCTTACCATGAGATCTTTTCACTTTTAAATAAAAATTCGACATTATTTCATGAAATCCTTTTTTGAAATCAGGATATTTTTCTAGGAAAATTGGTTATGTTAAAATGGTATATATTTCTACATAAAGGAGCGATGAGTATGGATTATGTAACATTAAACAATGGTTTACAAATGCCGAAACTCGGATTTGGGGTTTGGAAGGTATCAGACGATGAAGCGGAAAAAGCTGTAAAAGAAGCTATTAAAGTCGGATATCGCTCTATTGATACAGCAATGATCTACCAAAATGAAGCAGGCGTAGGTCGAGCAATTGCTGAAGCAGGTGTTCCACGTGAGGAATTATTTATTACAACAAAAGTGTGGAACTCCGATCAAGGCTATGATAGTACAATAAAAGCATTTGAAGCTAGTCTAGAAAGATTAGGCCTTGATTATGTGGATTTATATTTGATTCACTGGCCAATGCCAAATGATGATTTATATGTGGAAACATATAAGGCATTAGAAAAGTTATACAAAGATGGTAAAGTGAAATCAATCGGTGTATGTAACTTCCATATTGAGCACTTGCAACGTCTCTTAGATGAGTGTGAAGTCGTTCCAGTTCTGAACCAAGTAGAATGCCATCCGTATTTACAGCAAGCAGAATTAAAGGCTTTCTGTAAGGAGCATGATATCTTCGTAGAGGCTTGGAGCCCACTAATGAATGGTAAAGAAGTGTTAGAAAATGAAGTAATTAAGGGAATTGCGGAAGCACATGGAAAAACACCAGCCCAAGTTATTCTTCGTTGGCACCTACAATATGATAATATCGTGATTCCGAAGTCTGTAACGCCTTCCCGAATTGAAGAAAACTTTAATGTGTTTGATTTTGAGTTAAGTGAAGCTGATATGAACAAAATTGCTGATTTAAATAAAGATTTTCGAAGCGGAGCAGATCCAGCTGAATTTCATGTAAAATAATTAAGAACGAGATGCAGGGAGACCATCCTTGCATCTCTATTTTTTTTCAGCAGAACGGACCATGTAATAGCCTCAGCTGTATACTAGTATAGTTTTCTCTTATGAAAGTAAGATAAAGTAGTTGGATTTTAAATTATAAGATTTTTAAAATAATAGTAACTATTTTATAGATAATGTAGTAAACTAAAAGAGAAATAACTTGGTTCATCCATTTTAAAAGGAGTGATGTTTTATGAGAGAAATGAAAATGCTTAAACGAAATCTTAGTAAAACTTTTAAATTGGAGGAACGGTCGGTGTAATGCTCGTATCCTCCGTCTATTTCAAGGAGGAATTTTATATTGCATAATCTAGAAACGCTAGGTTGGAAGAATGAATTTAATGTAGATCAAGAGAACGTGGTTCGTATTCTTACCGTGCAGAAAAATAGCTATCGAGCTTCTGACGGTGAACTAGACTATCAAGCCCATTTAAGTGGGAAATTTTTAAATGAATCAACAAGTCCATTAGATTTTCCTGCAGTTGGGGATTGGGTAGAGGTTCAGAAGTTATCAGAAGAGAGAAAAGCGGTAATCAAACGTGTTTTACCTAGGGCAAGTCAATTTGTTAGGCAAGCTGCCGGTGAGCGAACAGACCCTCAGATTGTGGCAGCAAATATTGATATCGCTTTTATAGTGAATTCACTGAACCATGATTTGAATGTAAGAAGAATAGAACGTTATATTTTGCTAGCTTATGATAGTGGCGCAATGCCAATCGTGTTATTAACGAAGAAAGATCAGGCAACAGAAGATGAAATCGAAGAGGCTATTTCTTCTTTTAAAGAAGTTGCAATCGGAGTACCAATTCTTGCTATAAGCAGCCTAACAGGTGAGGGTATAGAAGAATTGATGAACCATTTATCAACAGGAAAAACAGGTGCCTTATTAGGTTCTTCCGGTGTTGGAAAGTCTACGTTGATTAATGCTATCGTCGGGTATGAGGTTCAAGAGACGAAAGGTATCCGCGAAGATGATAGTAAAGGCCGTCACACTACGACACACAGAGAAATGTTTATGCTGCCTAATGGTGCGATGTTAATTGATACTCCTGGTATGCGCGAGATTCAGCTATGGGATGGGGAATCTGCAATGGAGACGACTTTTCAGGATGTTGAAGTCTTGGAAAAAGAATGTCGCTTCTCCGATTGCGCACATAAAACAGAGCCAGGTTGTCGAATTCAAGAGGCTTTGGAAACGGGAGAACTTTCCGAAGAACGATATGCCAGTTATTTGAAGCTTCAGCGAGAAATTGCCTTTGAAAAACGAAAACAAAATCAAAAGGCGAAATTAGAAGAAAAGAGTAAATGGAAGAAAATTAGCAAACAGCAAAAGGACTCTTATAAACATAGAGCTCGGTAATCGTGATAAAGGGCGTTGGCTAAGTAGCCAGCGCCCTTGTAATTTTTCCTACAGAATAAGTAAAATTAATCGGTACACAACATAGAATCCGGTTAGGAAAAGTACAGCTGTTTTGATATCATGACGTGCAACATAAAGATATGAAATCATGAATACAGCTATATTTAAGAAAATAGTTGCTAAGGAACTAATCCATGAGTGAATGGTAATATTTAAGAGATCGAATGGTATGGATAGGAGCAAAAATATACTTGGTAAAATCAACCAGGCTCCTAATTTTTCAAAGAAAAAGTTCCAATCATATTTAAGCCCCTTTTTACTAGCGACATTTTGGTACACTAAAATTAATAGGGCAAGAGCAATTGCATAAGATATAGTACGGTGGAAGTAGCCAAAGTAATCACTAAATCCAAAATATCTTGCCAGGTCTAAGTATTCGAAAATACTTAAGAAATTACTAAGTAAAATTAGAACAAGAAATGCAATTATCGTAATAAGTCCAAATTGATGTTTTCCCTTTGCTTCCTCGGTAAGAATAGAGTCAGGATTTTTTAATGTATTGAAGACATATTGAAAATAATTATCGACTTGTCCCGACTTTGGTTTCTTTTTCTGTTCATCTACTACACTATCCGTTTTTACTTCATTTTCCATAATAAATCTAGCCTCCATAAATTGTTATACCTTCATAATACGAAACATTTAGTCGGAATTGGTCGGTTTATGGAAGAATGATTCAATATTACCATTACTTGGTAGTAATAAAGTTGGGTGTTATTGGAAAAAGCGACGGACTAATTGCTCATATTCCTGGAAATAATCTGGGATTTCATGATTAGCTAGACCGATACGCATATTTTGGACAATCGATTCGTTATACCATTTTTGCTCATCTATTCCTGCATTAAAGCTATCCCACACTTTTGGTCCTTGTTCCATAAGGTCTTTTTCTAACCCTTGTAAATTATCTAGTTTATCAGCGACTATCAAATATTTAATCTCCTTATCAGCATGCTTTACTGTATCAATTGTATGCTGCTTACGTTCTTTCCATGACTTTGATTTATTTTCAGTATGAGCAGCCACGATTTCGGCTACCCTTTTACCAAAATGCTTTTCAATATCCTCTATTTCATAAATGGTGTCTTCTACAACATCATGAAGGTAACCTGCACATACTAATTCATCAGAGAATCCTTCTTTTTCAAGTCTTTCTGCAACTCGGATTGGGTGGGTAATATAGTCGGCATTAGAATTTTTCCGCTTTTGTCCTGCATGGGCAAGTGTTGCGAATTCTCTTGCTTTCTTTTTCAATGAATATATCTCCTTTCAAGATCCCTTTTTCTTCATTATAAAGAATCGAAGGAGCATTTTACATCATCATCACTTTACTTTCATTCAAAGTAAGAAACAAGTAAACTGTAAATAGATAACGTGGATTGGAAGTGTGGATATGGCTGAACAAGGTATTAATAAACGTAAAACAGAACACATTCGATTATGTCTCACCGATCAAGTCGAAGGTGTGAATAAATCTACCGGATTAGAAGGAATTTCTTTTATACATAATGCTTTACCAGAAATTAACTTCTCTAATATAGAAATTAATACGTCCTTTTTACAAAAGGAAATACGTGCACCGTTTCTCGTAAGCTCAATGACAGGTGGTTCGGAGCTAGCCACTGAAATAAATCAGAACTTAGCACTAGCGGCAGAACAGAGGGGATGGGCAATTGCACTTGGATCTACTAGGGCATTGTTAGAAAGTGATAAGCATCAGGATTCCTTTTTAATACGAAAGCAAGCGCCAACTGTACCGTTGATTGCAAATCTTGGAGCAGTACAGCTTAACTATGGATATGGTGTAGAGCATGCCCAAAGGATTGTAGACATGACAGAAGCTGATGCGCTATATCTTCATTTAAATACACTACAAGAAGTGATACAAGATGAAGGGGATTTAAACTTTGAACAGTTACTTCCCAAAATAGAAGCAGTATGTAAATCGCTAACAGTCCCGGTTGGTGTAAAGGAAGTAGGTTTTGGGATAGATGGCACCGTTGCTAAGAAATTGCATGATGCTGGGGTAGCATTCGTGGATGTCGCAGGTGCTGGAGGAACCTCCTGGAGCCAGGTAGAAAAGCTTCGTTCGAAAGATCCATTACGTAAGGCAGCAGCAGAAGCATTTAATAACTGGGGAATTCCGACGAAGGATTGTATCGTGTCTGTACGAAGTGAATTAGCTGAAGTCCCATTAGTTGCAAGTGGCGGAATGAAAACAGGGCTGGATGCTGCAAAAGCAATTACGATTGGTGCAGATATGATCGGATTTGCTAGATCTCTTCTACAAGCGGCAACAGATTCGGTTGAAGCAGTTGTTAAGGTAATGGAACAAATAGAATTTGAGCTAAAAATTACGATGTTCGGTATCGGAGTTAAGAATCTAAATGAGCTTAAGAACACGAACCGAGTTACGATTATGGGTAAATCTTTATTGGAGGAACAGGACTGAGCGATTATTATCGTTTAGTCTTGTTTTTTTATGTGATGAAATGGGAGGTTGACATATTCTTCGGGATTTGGCGACGGTCTTTCAGGATTTAACCACCTATCTTCAGGATTTGATAGGTAAACTTCAGGATTTCACCTTTTCCATCAATTCCCTATATAGTTCTAGCCCTCGAACAAATACTAATCTTAAACTAGATAAAAGGAGTTTTTGAATGGATAAGGATATTTTTGAAAGCAGTGACTCTAAGTATATTCCGATGACATCGGTACAGAGTAGGATTGGTCATGAGGTGGCAACAGATGTTTATTATTATACCAACCAAATTGTAAACATTATTTTCCTTGGCGATCCAGGCAATAGGAAATGGTATTTAATTGATGCTGGAATGCCTAAATCCGCACCGGAAATTATCAATCAAGCAGCGGAACGGTTTGGTGAGGGTAGTCAACCGGAAGCTATTATTTTAACCCATGGCCACTTTGACCATGTAGGAGGATTAGTGGAATTATTAGAAGGCTGGCATGTTCCGGTATATGCACATGAAGCGGAATTTCCGTATTTGACTGGGGAGCTAAGCTATCCAGAACCAGATTCTACAGTAGAAGGTGGAATGCTTGCTAAACTATCTGCCATCTACCCGAATGAGCCGATCAATATTAAACCCTACTTGAAACCATTACCAAAAGAGGGTCAGCTACCTGGGCTAGAGGAATGGAAATGGATTCACACTCCTGGACATAGCCCTGGTCATGTTTCACTCTTTCGTGAACGAGATGGCCTGTTAATTTCTGGGGATGCATTTGTTAGTGTTAGACAGGATTCCTTTTATAAGGTACTTACCCAAAAGCCTGAGGTATGTGGACCACCTCGCTATTTAACAACAGATTGGCTGTCTGCTAAAATCTCAGTCGAAAGATTACAATCGCTACACCCTAGAATGGTTATCCCTGGTCATGGTGTGTCTCTACAAGGTGATGAATTAACAGAGGGATTACATGAGCTCGTGCTGAATTTTGATCAGGTTGCTGTGCCAGATTATGGGAAATACATTTAAGTACGATAAGCACAACATTACGATGTAAAATAATGTTGTGCTAAAATACTGGTAAGTGGAAAGAGGTGCGGTAATAAATGAAGATAGAAATTTGGTCAGATTTTGTCTGTCCTTTTTGTTATATAGGAAAGCGAAGGCTGGAGTTAGCCTTACATGAGTTTGAATACCGTGAGAATGTGCAAATAGTATTTAGAAGCTACGAGTTGTATCCGGATGCGGATGCTAAGACAGAGTTAAGTATTCATGAATTTCTAGCAGCGAAGAAAGGGATGCCTATAGAACAAGCTAAGCAATTAAATGAAAATGTAGGTAAACAAGCAGCGTCTGTTGGCTTAACCTATAATTTTGAAACGATGCAACATGCGAACACATTTGATGCCCATCGACTGGCTAAGTATGCGGACACGAAGCATTTAGGTACAGAAATAACCGAAAAACTATTGCATGCGTATTTTACTGATGGTGAATTAATTAGTGATTATTCTACATTGAAAAGGCTCGCAACCGAAGTTGGATTGGATCTGGAAGAGGTCGAGGAGTTGCTATTAACCAATCGCTATGCAAAACGTGTACGCGATGATGAAGAACTTGCAGAGAAAATTGGGGTTAGTGGAGTACCATTCTTTGTTTTTAATGAAAAATATGCTATTTCTGGTGCCCAACCTAAAGAGGTGTTTCAAGAAGTATTAGAAAAAGTATGGGAAGAAGAAAGTAAACAACCGACCTTACAAAACATCAACCCAAAAGAGTCTAAGACTTCTTATTGCACAGGCGAGGGTTGTGAAGTAGAAGACTAATATTTGTTTTATAGCTTGCTAAAGAACTAGCAGGCTTTTTTTCTATATAATGTTGAAAAATGTAGCTCTATTTTTATTGACGGATTATCCATATGTGCTATACTCGACATAGAGGTTTTTAATTGATAATGAATCTCATTCTTATTTAGAATTAATTAAATATAATAATGATTATTATTAAAGGATTTTTCATATGAAATTACGTTACTTGGTTATCGTGCTTATTGTTTTGTCTATTGTATCGGTTTTCATCGGAGTTTCCGATGTTACACCACTAGACTTGTTTAGTCTGACAGAAGATCAGGCTCAAATTCTATTAGTTAGTAGACTGCCAAGGTTAGTAAGTATCTTAATTGCGGGTATGAGTATGAGTGTTGCAGGGCTTATTATGCAACAGCTTAGTAGAAACAAGTTTGTTTCTCCAACTACTGCAGGTACATTGGATTCTGCTAGATTAGGTGTTCTAGTTTCATTATTAGTATTCACTGCGGCTAGTCCACTACAAAGAATTCTAGTATCCTTTGCTTTTGCATTAATTGGCACATTCATCTTCATGAAGCTACTAGACCGAATCAAATTTAAGGATGCTATTTTTATTCCGTTAGTTGGGTTAATGTTTGGGAATATTATCAGCTCCATGGCTACGTTTCTTGCGTATAAGAATGATTTGATACAAAACATGTCTTCTTGGATGCAAGGCGATTTTTCCATGATTATGAGTGGGAATTATGAGGCTATTTATATTAGTATTCCGATTTTAGTGTTAGCGTTCCTTTACGCAAATAAATTCACTATAGCCGGTATGGGTGAGGATTTCTCAAAGAATCTAGGGCTTAATTATCGGCAAGTAGTCAATATTGGATTGGTTGTTGTGGCACTTGTAACAGCATCTGTCGTACTAACCGTTGGTGTGATACCATTTCTAGGATTAATTATTCCGAATATCGTGGCGATCTATCAAGGTGATCATTTAAAGAAAACACTACTACACACGGCATTTCTTGGTGCCATCTTTGTACTGATCTGTGACATTGTTGGTCGAACGATTATTTATCCATATGAAATTCCAATTAGCCTAACGGTTGGTGTAATAGGTAGTGCGATATTTATCTACCTATTATTAAGGAGAAAGAAATATGGCCTATAAGAAAAAAACAATCATTCTCGCTATCGTAGCAATCGCATTAACCGTATTGTATGTTCTCTATGATTTAAAAGGCAATGTAGGTTACATATTGCCAAGAAGAATTATAAAAGTCCTAGCAATCGTGTTAACGGGTGGAGCTATTGCGTTTGCCACAACGGTATTTATGACGATTACAAACAACCGAATACTCACACCAAGCGTACTAGGATTAGATTCATTATATATGCTAATCCAAACCTTTATTATTTTTGTCTTTGGATCTAATTCTCTTATTATGATGAACAGCAGTATTAACTACCTAGTTTCTATTGCAGCAATGATTGTATTCTCATTATTACTTTACCAGTTCCTTTTTAAGGGAGAGAAAAATAATATATACTTTCTCCTACTAATCGGAATGATCTTGGGGACGTTCTTTAATAGCTTTACATCATTCTTTGAGGTTTTGATTGATCCAAATGAATTTATGGTAGCCCAGGATAGAGGATTTGCAAGTATTAATAACGTTAACAAAGATTTAGTTTACCTCTCTATTGGAATCATTGTTCTCGTATTACTGTACTTTATAAGGTTCTATAAATATTTAGATGTTATAGCGCTTGGAAAAGATGATGCGGTTAATTTAGGGGTAAGCTATGATTATGTCATTAAACGGCTTCTAATCATTGTTTCCATTCTAACAGCTGTTGCAACTGCATTAATTGGCCCGATAACATTCTTAGGACTATTAGTAGTCAATATAACATATGAATTCTTGAAGACATACCGTCATTTATATATTTTACTAGCGTCTGTATTCATTAGTATTATTGCACTTGTTGGAGGGCAATTTATTGTCGAAAAGATATTTACCTTCCAAACAACTATTAGTGTCATTATTAACTTTATTGGTGGCGCGTACTTTCTATATCTTTTGTTAAAGGAGAATCGATCATGGTAGAGGTTAAAAATCTGTTGAAGACATACAACCGTAAAAAGGTCGTCGATGATGTTACCCTGAAAATTGAAAAGGGTACGATGACATCGTTTATCGGCCCTAACGGTGCTGGTAAAAGTACCTTGATTTCGATAATTACTCGATTGATAGCAAAAGATTCCGGAAACATTCAAATCGATGGTCAAGATGTTTTAAAAACAGATAGTAATGAGCTGGCAAAGAAAATATCTGTATTAAAGCAATCGAACAGCATTAATCTGAAGTTAACGGTTCGCGAATTAGTTTCTTTTGGTAGATTTCCGTATTCAAAAGGAAAACTAACGAAGGAAGATGAAGAGAAAATTGACGAAGCTCTTAACTATATGGAGCTTATGGAATTAGAAAATAAATATTTAGATGAACTTAGTGGTGGTCAAAGACAGCGAGCTCATATTGCTATGGTTATTGCTCAGGATACAGAATATATCTTCCTGGATGAACCACTGAATAATCTAGATATGCGCCATTCAACACAAATCATGAAGATTTTAAGAAGGTTAGTTGATGAATTAGGAAAAACGATTCTAATTGTAATTCATGATATCAACTTCGCATCCTGCTATTCAGACAATATTGTCGCACTTAAGGATGGGAAGATTGTGAAACAGGGACGTGCGTGTGATGTTATTGACGCATGTGTTCTGAAGGAACTATATGACATGGATATTGAAATCCAAGAAGTTGGCGATAAGCGAATCTGTGTCTATTACTAATTGGTTAAGATCTAATGTTGTGTGAAAAGAATAGAGAGAATCTTTTTACGCCAAATAAAAAAGCCCTTCATAATGGAAGGGTAACATTTATCACCAAACCACTATAAAGGGAACTCACAAATTCATCATACCTTATATTTTTTGGTTGGTAAATGATTATGCCCGGATTTCGTGTTTCATTCCAATGATTCTATTTTGGGAAATTGTAGAGCGCTCCAATTTCCGCTAGTGGCTCATCTGCCAATTATTGGAAGACACGTATTACATAATGAAGCGGTAAAAAAATAGAAACAGTATCTTTTTGGGGGACATAATTCTTCCCTATTCTAAGTAATACAACATTAGCTTAATAAATATAAACATAAAAGGAGAAATACCTTATGAAGAAAATTTTAATACTATTTAGTATTAGTATATTGTTTACCGTATTAGCAGCATGTGGTGATTCAGAGGATACAGGATCGAAGCAATCTGCTGAAGCAGAAAAGATTAGTATTAAGCATGAGCTGGATACAACGGATGTACCAGTAAATCCGGAGAAAGTAGTAGTATTTGACTTTGGTACTTTAGATAGCTTAGACAAGCTAGGTATTGATGTAACGGGAGTACCTCAAGGAGGATCTATTCCTGAATATCTATCGAAGTTTGAGAGTGATGACTATGAAAATGTTGGTTCTTTGAAAGAGCCAGACTTTGATAAGCTTGCAGAAATTGATCCAGACCTAATTATTATTTCTGGTCGTCAGGCTGAACTTTATGACCAATTAACGGAATTAGCACCAACTATTTATCTTGGTGTAGATACGACTCGCTACATGGATTCATTTAAAGAAAACCTTGATGTAATTGGCAAAATATGGGGTAAAGAAGAGGAAATTCAAACACAACTAGCAGCAATTGAAGATTCGATTGCAAGCTTACAAGAAAAAGCAAAAGCTAGCGATGTGAATGGTTTAATTATTCTAGCGAATGATGATAAGATTAGTGCCTATGGTGCTAATTCAAGATTTGGTTTAATTCATGATGTATTCGGTATTAAGCCTGTTGATGAAAATATTGAAGCTTCTACACATGGTATGAATGTATCCTTTGAATATGTAGTGGAGAAGGATCCAGATATGCTGTATGTTATTGACCGCAGTGCAGCAGTTGAAGGTAATAGTACTGCAAAACAACTTGTAGAAAATAAATTAGTTGAAAATACAAAAGCATACCAAAATGATAACATTGTCTATTTAAATCCTGATTTCTGGTACTTATCTGGAGGCGGATTAGTCTCTGTTGAGGAAATGGTAAATGAAATCAGTGATAGTTTAGAATAAAAGAAGAAAGCAATCCTAATTATAAAAATTGGGATTGCTTTTTTTCTGCTTTATTCTTAAGCTATGTGTTCTGTAATAGGGAAATTTCAGTTCTTTCTTATAAGGATAGTGCAGTTTCTTGCATTCGCAGTCCAAATTATGTTTGAATAGAACTACTACTTAGGAAATGAGGTATAACATGAAAAAATTAATAGTAAGCTTCATGATGATAGGTTTAATCGCTATATTAGCTGCGTGTGGAGATGATAAAGAAGAAAAAGCACAAGAGACCATACAGCCTCAGGATATTACGATGGAAGAAGATGAAAAGGTAACAGATGACGATGTAGTGATTAACATTAATGATACAGAAGTAACAGGTCATCACTATAATACGATATATTTACAAACAAAAATTCGTGCGTATCAATTTGGACAAGATATAGAAGATAAAGAAAACATTAAGGAAATTACGCTTAATGAGATTATTGCCCAAGAGTTAATTAAGCAAGAAGCAGAACGATTAGGTATTGAAGTTTCGGAGGAAAACGTACAAGAAGAGTTAGATACGTTAAAATCAGAAAATGAAGAGCAATTTGAAGCTTATTTAGAAACGTATAACCTAACAGAGGATTCTTTAAAAGATCAAATTCGTTTTTCACAAATTCTAAATCAATTTATTGAGGAAGAAATCGAAATTGCTGAAGTAACAGAAGATGATATAAAAGAGACATATGATCAATTAAAGAAAGATATGGAAAATATCATGGAGTTCGAGCAGGCAGAACCAATTATCGAACAGCAGCTAACGGAACAACGTGAAGCAGACGCTTTACAAGCTAAGGTAGAAGAATTAATGGATGATGCAAATATTGAGAAGCATATTTAAAATTATGGAAAAGTACATGGCAAATCGAGCCATGTACTTTTTTATAAGCACGATTATTTTTCAGGTTTTTGTAAGATGATTTTCAGTCTTTCTAGCAATGTAATCATATCTTGTTTTGTGCCTATAGTAATTCTAATGAATTTATCTATAGTTGCCTTTGAGAAGTGCCTAACTAATATACCGTTCTCCTTTAGCTGAACATATAACGATTTCGCTTTCTTAGTTGGATGAGAAATAAAGATGAAGTTAGCTTGTGAAGGTAATATGTGAAATCCTAGTTGAGATAGTTCTTCACTAAGCCATTCTCGCGTTTCAATCACCTTGGCTGTTGTCTTTTTGTAGTAAGAGTCTGCGTTCATAGCAGCTATGGCGCCTGCCATAGCTAGTCGATCTATCGTATACGAGTTAAAGGAGTTTTTTATGTTATTTAGGCCCTCAATTAATTCTGGGCTTCCGATTGCATAGCCAACTCTAAGTCCTGCTAGTGACCTAGATTTTGAAGTGGTTTGTATCACAAGCAAATTAGGATATTTCTGTATAAGTGGTACAGCTGACTCCTTTGCAAAATCACTGTATGCTTCATCAATGATAACGACTTTTTCCTGGTTATGCAAAAGGATTTCCTCTATTTGCTCGATAGGTAATAGTATGCCTGTAGGTGCATTCGGGTTAGGGAAAATTACCCCGCCTTCTGAATGGAGTAAGGAATTCGTATGTAATGTAAAGTCCTGATTTAATGTAACCTCTTCATAAGGTATGTTAAACAGCTTAGCATAAACAGTGTAAAAGCTATACGTAATAGCTGGGAAACGTATTGTTACTCCTGGTTCAAAAAAGGCCATAAAGGAAAAGGCAAGCACCTCATCCGAGCCATTTCCTACAAAAATATTTTCTTTTCTTACATCATATGCTTTAGCAATGGCTTCCCTTAATTCATCAACAGTTGGCGATGGATATAACTTCAAGGATTCCCCAATTTCATTCTGTATGGCCTGTATAACCGATTCAGGAGGTGGATACGGATTTTCATTTGTATTTAGCTTAATCAAGGAGGAATCATTTATTTGTTCACCAGGAACATAAGGGTCTGTACGATTCACCATGGAACTCCAATACTTACTCATTCTATTTCCCCTCTTTAGCAAGATGCCTTTTGATTAGTTCTTCTTTAATATCAGATTCTGTAATGCCCATTTGTTCCATTAGAACTAATATATGGTAGGTAAGATCGGCTATCTCCCAAATTGTTTCTTCGTTATCTTGGTTTTTTGCTCCAATTATCACTTCACTAGTTTCTTCTCCTACTTTCTTGAGAATTTTATCGATGCCTTCGCGGAATAAATACGCTGTATACGAATCTGCAATGGCTTCCTGCTTCCGGCTTTTAATCAGGGAAGCTACTTTTTGGATAATCGGAAACGAAGGATCTTTTCCTTGATATAACGTATGGTGAAAACAAGTCTCCTCTCCAGTATGACAAGCTGGTCCTTTAGGATCTACGGTGATGAGGAGACTATCGGCATCACAATCATACGTAATCTGATGGACGATTTGTTTATTTCCTGATGTTGCTCCTTTATTCCAAAGTGCTTCTCTACTCCTTGAGTAAAACCATGTTTCTTTGGTGTCGATTGTTTTTTGTAAGGACTCTTGATTCATATAAGCTAACATTAAGACATTTCCGGAGGATTGGTCCTGGATAATGGCAGGGATTAAGCTGCTTTTTATAAATAATTTCTCTATATTTAATGGATCCATTAAGAAACACTCCTTATTTGGATATTTTGTTGAGCTAAATATTGTTTCAGGGACGCTATATTAATGAGATCATAGTGAAAAACCGAAGCAGCAAGTGCTGCATCTGCGATATTATCACGTAACACTTGTTGAAAATGTACAGGGCTTCCAGCTCCACCACTAGCAACAATCGGTATATTAACCTGATCAGCTATTGCCTTGGTAAGGGGGAGGTTATAACCGTTTTTTATCCCATCTACATCGATGGAATTAATAACAAGCTCACCAGCACCTAATTGCTCTCCCTGAATGGCCCATTCTAGTGCGTCTATCCCGGTATTAGTTCTGCCACCATTTTGATAGACATGCCATTTCCCAGGTTCGGTTTCTTTAGCATCAATGGATAGCACGATACATTGGGTGCCGAATTTAGCAGCAGCTGTCTCTATGAGTGTAGGGTTCGTGATGGCGGCACTATTAATGGATACTTTATCAGCTCCTGAATGAAGAACTCGATAAATATCATCAATGGTTCTAATACCGCCACCGACCATAAATGGGATATTAATCGTCGCAGCAACCCTTTCTACCATATCTAAAAAAATATTACGTTCTTCGTTCGATGCGGTAATATCATAAAAGACTAATTCGTCTGCGCCTTCATTGTTATAGCGCATTGCCAGCTCAACTGGATCTGCTACATCCTTAATATCTTGAAATTTCTTGCCCTTTACAACCCTTCCTTTATCGACATCAAGGCAAGGGATAATTCGTTTAGCCAACATCTGCTGTTACCTCCAGTAGCTCTACTAAATTTAGACTATTATCATATAAAGCCTTTCCGATAATGGTGCCATAGAGATCCATTTCTTTTAGTTTTATGACATCCTCCACATTCGAAATTCCTCCTGAGGCAATCACACGCATAGACGTTGCCTTTTGGATGGTTTCAATTTCGTTGAAGTTGGGACCTTGTAACATACCATCCTTTAAAATATCTGTATAGATAATCGTTTGAACACCAATAGCCTCAAGCTGCCTTACTAAATCTACGGCTAATACATTACTTGTTTTTCGCCATCCTTCCGTCGCAACATAGCCATTACGGGCATCAATGGAAACAGCGACTTTGTCTTTAAAGGTGCTCACGGCATGACGAATAAGGGGGAGGTTCTGTATGGCTGCGGTACCGAGTATGACGCGACCAACACCTATAGCTAAATAGTCTTCGATCTGCTCGATACTTCGGATACCACCCCCAACCTGGACTGGAACATTCGTATTGGAAGTGATCTGTTGAATAATTGCTTGGTTGGTTGATTTACCTGTTTTTGCACCATTTAAGTCGACGATATGTAATGCTTCTGCTCCTTGGGAAATCCATTGGTTAGCAATCTCGTTCGGATTGCCACTATAGATTTGCTCTTTCGCATAATCCCCTTGTGTTAGCCGCACACAGTTGCCGTTTAATAAATCAATTGCTGGAAATAGAATCATAGGTACATCTCCTTAAAATTGTTTAAAAGTTGTAAGCCAACTTCACTGCTTTTTTCAGGGTGAAATTGCATGCCAATGATGTTGGCTTTTTGTACAAGTACAGGTATTTCCGTTCCGTATGTGCAGCTACCAATAACATCATTACCATCTACCTTATTGGCAAAATAGGAATGGACGAAATATACGTATGCATTGTCAGGGAGATTCATCGTAATATCATCTCCCTTTCTTAGCTGAAGTGTATTCCAGCCCATATGTGGTACCTTAACAGAAGAAGGAATTCTTTCGATATGTCCTTCTAATAATCCAAGTCCGTCAGAATGTCCACCTTCATCACTCGTTTGGTAGAATAACTGCATACCTAAACAGATACCAAGAATAGGCTTTCCTGTGCTTGCCTCTTCGCGGATAATCTTGTCTAGGCCAGCTCTCTTTAATTCCTTCATGGCATCTTGGAACGATCCGACACCTGGTAGTATAATAGCTTGGCTGTTTCTGATAAGCGCTTCGTCTTGTGTAAGCGTATTTTCTAGGTTTAGCTGGGATAGTGTAAATTGAAGACTTTTTATATTTCCCGCCCCGTAATCCATAATGGCTATCATATGAACCCTCCTTATTAAAGCATTCCCTTCGTAGAGGGTACCCCAACAATTCTTGGATTTTTGATACTGGCCGTGTCTAATGCGCGACCGAAGGCTTTGAAAATCGATTCTATTATATGGTGTGTATTGCTTCCGTAAAGTAGATTAATATGTAGGTTAATCTGTGCTTGATTAACGAAAGCTTGGAAGAATTCTTCTACAAGCTCTGTATCAAAGCTACCAACCTTTTCCTTTAATCCTTCTACGTTATAAACCAAATAAGGTCTTCCACTAATATCTATCGTTACAGTAGTCAGTGCTTCATCCATTGGTGTTGTGACAGACGCATAACGATTAATACCTTCTTTATCCCCAATACAACGGTTAAATGCCGTTCCTAACACAATACCAATATCCTCCACGGTGTGATGCTGATCGACTTCTAAGTCGCCATCACATACGAGGGATAAATCGAATAATCCATGCTTGGCAAATAGAGTAAGCATATGGTCGAAGAATCCGACTCCTGTACGTATGCTGGCTGTTCCGTTTCCATCAAGAGATAGCTCTAATTGAATAGATGTCTCCATTGTTTTTCGCGATAATGAGCTTTTTCTCATAAAACACTGTCCCTTCGTATTTGGATAGACATGGCATGTCCTTTTAGTCCTTCTGTTCTAGCTAGACAATCAATCGTGTCTGCTACTTCTAATAATGCTTGTCTAGAATAGCTGATAATACTCGATCGCTTGATAAAGTCATACACGCCAAGTGGTGAGGAAAACTTCGCCGTCCCACTCGTTGGCAAGGTATGATTAGGGCCAGCGAGATAGTCTCCAAGTGGTTCCGGTGAAAACGGCCCTAAGAATATGGCTCCAGCATTTTTTATTTGGCTGAGTTTAGCAGAAGGATTGGATACCATAAGCTGTAAGTGCTCAGGGGCTATTTGATTAGCTAAATCAAACGCTTGTTTTTCAGAATCAGCAAGAAGGATGCACCCTTTATTTTGAATTGATTTCTGCGCGATTTCACGACGCTCTAATTCGCTTAATTGTTTGGTTACCTCAGCGGCAATCTCATTAGCTAATGTGGAGCTAGTCGTAATGCAAATGGCACTTGCTTCCTCATCATGCTCTGCCTGTGATAGTAAGTCAGCAGCAACATAAGAAGGGTTTGCAGAATCATCAGCAATGATACAAATTTCACTTGGGCCAGCAATCATATCAATAGCCACATCACCATAGACCCATTTTTTAGCACGTGCCACATAGGCGTTACCTGGTCCGACGATTTTATAGACCTTTTCGACAGTTTCTGTTCCATAACTAAGTGCTGCAATGGCTTGTGCACCACCCATTTTATATATCCGATTAACTCCAATAAGAGAGGCAGCTACTAAGACATATGGATTAATGCTTCCATCTGGCCTTGGAGGAGTTGCTATACTAATGGAGCTTACGCCAGCAATTTTGGCAGGGATTGCATTCATTAAGACAGAAGAAGGGTAATTCGCTTTTCCACCTGGGATATAAATTCCTACCTTCTCAATCGGTGTAACCTTTTGTCCTAATGTGATGCCATTTGGGTCGTCCGTAAACCATGATGTTTCCTGTTGGTTTCGATGGAAGGCCTCAATATTTTTAGCAGCGAGCTGTAACGATTCTATGAACGGCTCTCCTACCATAGTCTTTGCCTTCTCCATTTCTGAATCTGAAACGGTTAACGCGTCAATTACTGCATCATCAAATTGTTCGGTAAATTCTTTTACGGCGCTGTCGCCATCTTTTCTAACTTTTTCTATAATAGATTTAACCGTATCGTCTAGCGCTCCCCCTTGTTGGGCGAGGTCTTGGTTGTGACGGTTTTGCATAAATTGGTTTGCAGATATAATCTTCATCTTATCCCTCCAAAGCCCGTTGTAGACTGCGAATGAACGTCTCTATTCTAGCCGTTTTCGTTGCAAAGCTTGCCTTGTTCGTAATCAATCTAGTGCTTATTTGATCAAGCTCTTCTAAAACGATGAGTCCATTCTCTTTTAATGTTCTACCTGTTTCTACAATATCGACAATGACATCTGCCATACCAATTAGCGGGGCTAGCTCAACAGAGCCATTTAATTTAATGGTCTCCACTTGGATGCCCTTTTTTTGAAAATGACTATTTGCAATATATGGATATTTGGATGCTACTACTAGTCGATTTTTGTTTAAGACAGCGGATTCCTTACCAGCAATGACGAACTTACATTTCCCTTCCTTTAAATCTAGCATTTCATAGACATCTTTGGCGGATTCCAAAATATTATCCTTTCCAACAATTCCGAGATCAGCCGCTCCTTTTTCCACATAAGTTGGCACATCCACAGCCTTTACGAAAATCAGTTGTACTTCCTGTTTCGAATCAAAGAAGACGAGCTTTCTACTATTCTCTTGTAAGTCTGTAAAATTATAGCCAGCTTTATGGAGTAATCGAATCGTACCTTTTATCGTCCTACCTTTTGCTAAAGCTAGCGTTATCGGTTGCATGTATTCTCCTCCTTTAGGGATTGTAATCGTTGTAGAAGTTGTTCCTCGCTGTTAAATGGCTCGGTTTCTCCTTCGTACATGACCGTTTTATTAGATTTAGTAATGGTAATGACGTACGTGCCACTAGCTCCTTCATTTCTATTTGATAGAATGGTTTGATAGTGTAACTCTCTTAACCGCTTCGCTAATTGTATGGCCACCGCTACGTTCTGCTCATCAAATCGAATGACTACTTGCTCTCTTACTGGAAGCGGATTGGGGCGTGCAGAGAGAAGGGTGTCAACATCATAAGCAAATCCGATAGCCGGTATTGGGCTGGCAAATTGTTCAGCTAGATTGTCATATCTTCCACCAAATAAGACGGGCTTGCCAATATTTTCAATATATCCCTGGAAGGTGATATCGGAGTAATAGCTCATGCTGCTAATCAGTCCTAAATCGACGACAATATAATCACGAAAACCATATTCGGCTAGCATAGAAAACACCTCTTTTAATCGATGCAGTGCACTCGTCATCTTATTCGTGAGGGAGAGTGATAAAGCCTTATCCAACACCACATCTGGTTTGCCGTATAGAAGCGGGATTGTTAGCAATGACTCTTTCATAGATGGTTCTATGTCAAGCCTAGATAAGAACTCCTCTAGACCAGTAAAGTTCTTCGAAATGATGAGCTGCTTAAATTGATCCTCTTGTTCCTTGGAAAGAGATAGCATTTGGAGTATTTCATTTACGACCCCTGCATGACCCATTTCTATCTTGAAATTGGTAAACTCTAAATCTAGTAAACAATCAATAGCAAGTGAAATTACTTCCATATCTGCTTCGGCGTGAGGATTTCCAAGTAGCTCTACACCTGCTTGTGTTTTGACATAACCATATTTGGCTTGAAAAGAAGTTCTAAAGACATCGAGTATGTATGAGTAGCGCGCTTCTTTTTCGAATTCGTCATTTTGTGATACGGCTAATTGTGTAATCGGAATGGTAACATCAGGCCGCAATACTAGTACCTTTCCTTCAGGTGAAATGAACTTAATCATGTCATCTAGCGCAATCGTACCTTGAACAGATGAATAGAGATCATACGTTTCAAAGGCTGGAGTTTTAACTTGGTTAAAGCCATACTGCTTAAAGCGATTCTTTAATACTTGAATGAAGGATTCTTGCACATCATATTCCTGTATGGTTAAAAATGGTTTTGGATAGGGTTCCATAACAGACTCCTTTTAAAAACTTTATTAATTTATCACTTTATCACTTTATCAAACTAAAGTTATATTGTATTCTATAAGGTAAGGAAGTAAATGTCAAGTCATGGGGGGAATTTTAATGTTTGATTATCACGTACATAGTGATTATTCAGCGGATTGCACAACACCGATGGAGGAAACCATTAAGAAAGGGATTGAAATTGGGTTAAAGGAAATTTGTTTTACTGAGCATATAGATTATGATTATCCAGATCCATCATTCGTCTTTGAGTTTGATTTAATGTCATATGATCGCAGTATAAAACAAATGCAGGAAAAATATCAGAAGTGGATTACTATCAAGAAAGGAATAGAAATCGGGGTCGAGCCACAACTTTTAGACCGGTATAAGGAGTTAGTGAGGCAGGAGGACTTTGACTTTGTAATTTGTTCTATGCACACAACAGATCGTACGGATTTGCATTCTGGTAAATTTTTTCAAAATAGAACCGTAGAGGAAGCTTATGCGACCTATTATGAGCAATTATTGTACTGTATTCAGCATTTTGACGATTTCTCTGTTCTTGGCCATCTTGATTTAGTAAAACGATACAAAGAGGGGAGTAACAGCGATTTTCATGAAGTAATTACGGAAATTCTAAAATTAGTTATAGCAAAGGGGAAGGGAATAGAGTTAAATACATCTGGCTTTCGATATGGATTGGATAGTGGAATGCCGAGTAATGATATTTTACAGCTGTATCGTGAATTGGGAGGAGAGATCATAACTCTTGGTTCTGACTCTCATAGAGCCGATACGTTAGGCTATGAGTTTAAGGCCTCTTTAGAATTATTGTCATCATTAGGGTTTAACTATATAACCACCTTTGATAAAGGAGAACCAAGCTTTTACAGAATTGTGCAACAGGGTAAGATGTCAGATAATGTTTCCAAGTAGCACAAGAAGTGAGGGATTAAATGATAGGATGGTGTTACAGTAATGATAAATATAGTGGGTATTTAACAGATGATAAGAAGAATGGGTTTACTTATTGTTGGATGAATATCACTAGGATTAGCGATTATCGGCATCATAGTCCCACTAAGCCCAACGACACCTTTATTCCTTCTTGCTGCAATTTGCTTTGTTCGTAGCTCAGATAGGCTATATGAATGGTTAATCACACAAAAGTACCTAAGCCCATATATTAAAAACTACCGAGAGGATAAGGGAATTCCTGTATCCGTCAAGATTACTGGTGTAATATTGCTGTGGACTTCTATGCTAATTACCATCTTTTTTGTCGTTCCACTTATCGCGGTAAAGCTTATTCTAGCTGGTGTTGCCGCATTTTTTACTTGGTTTATTTAAATACAGAAGAAGTTAATTAAGGCTCATTACGATTAGTTGGCATGCAATTAATGGAAAGGGCATATAAAAGAATAGTGCATTCGCAATTAAGTGGCATGAAAACGAAAAATAACTTACAATGATTAAAGATGACTTTTTTGCAGATAGGGAAGCTCGGGTAATCTTTCCAACTTGCATAAGAATAACGCACATATGTTGATAATGTGAGTTTATCTAATTGGACTTTGATTAAAGGAATGATTTGTAGTGATCAATCATCATGTATATGAAAAGCTAATTAACATTACATCAGAGAAGAATGTATTGGTTAATGAGCCTTTAAAAAACCATACTTATACACGCCTTGGTGGAGCAGCTGATTGGCTCGTTACACCAGAAACATATGAAGAAGTAAGACAGATTGTTAAGCTTGCGAACAAAGAAGAAGTACCATTTACATTACTAGGAAATGGTTCTAATTTAATTGTGAAAGATGGCGGTATCCGCGGAATCGTCATGAATTTATATAAATTAAACGAGATTAAAACCGTTGGGACAAAGGTTGTTGCCCAAAGTGGTGCACGTATTATTGATACGTCTCGAGAAGCTCTAAACCAACGCTTGACCGGGTTGGAATTTGCCTGTGGTATCCCAGGATCTGTAGGTGGGGCATTATATATGAATGCTGGTGCTTATGGTGGAGAAATAAAGGACTGTTTAGAAAGTGCGGTTGTCGTAGATCGGTATGGTGAGGTATTAACATTGCCTGCTAAAGCGTTAGATCTAGCATACCGTACTAGTAACATTGCTGATAACGGCTATATTGTACTAGAAGCCACCTTTGCCTTAGAGATAGGGGATTATGATGAAATAAAGGCGGTAATGGATGACTTAACCTTCAAACGCGAGTCGAAGCAACCACTTGAATATCCATCCTGTGGAAGTGTATTTAAGCGTCCTCCTGGTTACTTTGCTGGGAAGCTAATTCAAGATAGTGGACTACAAGGTACACAAATAGGTGGTGCACAGGTTTCTTTAAAGCATGCAGGTTTTATTGTTAACAAAGACAATGCAACTGCTGACGAATATATTCGTTTAATCCGCCATGTTCAGGCTACCGTGAAAGAAAAGTTTGGCGTTAGTTTAGAACGTGAAGTAAGAATTATCGGTGAGGATTTAGAATAAAAAAGCTGTACGTGGGTCATTCCACGTACAGCTTTTATGCTTCTAGCAATTAACTTCTAAAACGATGTAAGAACTGCTGCAAGCGTTCATTATGTGATTCCTCAAGAACCTCTTTTGGTGTTCCTTGCTCCGCGATAACGCCATTATCTAAGAAGATGACACGGTCTGCGACATCCAGTGCAAATTCCATCTCATGGGTAACAAGCACCATTGCCATTTCTCCTTCTTTCGCAATATCACGGATAACCTCTAACACCTCACCAACTAATTCTGGGTCTAAGGCAGAAGTTACTTCATCAAACAGCATTATTTTAGGACGCATTACTAAGGCACGAGCCATTGCAACACGTTGCTTTTGTCCACCAGATAGCTGACTTGGATAATTGTCTAATTTATCACCTAACCCAACCTTCTCGAGCATTTCAATGGAACGGTTCCTTGCCGTCTCTTTGGATTCTTTTTTCACATGAATAGGCGCTGTCATACAGTTTTGTAAAATCGTCATATGAGGGAACAAGTTAAAGTGCTGGAATACCATCCCAATATCCCCACGGACTTCTCGTAAATGCTTTTCATTTGCTGGAACAAGCTTCCCCTTCTTCTCCATATGCCATAGATTTTTGCCGTCAAATATGATTTCTCCAGATGTTGGTTGTTCTAATGTCATTAGCATGCGAATGATCGTTGTTTTTCCAGAACCACTTGGACCGATTAGCGCGACTTTTTCCCCTGGATAAATATCTAAGTTTAACCCTTTTAATACTTCGACATCTCCAAAGGATTTATGGACATTCTTATATTCCACTATTGGCTTTGTATCAGCTGGAATGATAAATCGACTTTCATTCTCTATTACGGAATCAACCATTAAATAATCGCTCCTTTGTTTTCTTGAATCGCTGCTTTTTTATCAAAGCGCAGGTTCATCTTCTTTTCTAGTTTATTGATTAAAATTGCAGAAGGATAGCTTAGCACGAGGAATATCAGTGCTACTATCGTATAAGCCTCAAGCATTCGGAAGTTAGAAGCTCCGTAAGTTTGTGCTAAGGCTAAGATACCCACTACCCCGATGGTTGATGCAAGTGGGACTTCTTTAAACATAATAATAAGATAGTTTCCTATCATTGGAATGGTAGGTGGGATGGCTTGTGGAAGAATGATTTTCGTCCACTTTTGTCTCGTTGAAAAGTTGAGCGCAGTAGATGCTTCCCACTGTCCCTTATCAACACCCTCTATTCCGGAACGATAGACTTCGCCAATATATGTACTAAAATGGATGCCTAACCCAATTATAGCACTTTCGAAAGAGGATAGTGATACACCAACTCCAGGCACCATTGGCCATGCATAATAGATAAAGAATAACTGAATTAAAGGTGGGGTGGAACGAATGAATTCCATCGTCCATGTGACGAGCCAGTTGACTGGTCCTGATTTTATTCTCCTCAGGAAGACCCACACGAAACCAAATAGTAAAGCAAATAAAAAGCAAGCAAATGTTAATCCTATTGTAACTCCTATTCCTTGTAAGATAAAAGGAAAGGCTTCAAAAAACATATCCCATTTCCAATTTATATTCATGTACTAGCCACTCCTCTCTTGGATATCTGTTCCCATTTACGAGTAAGGAGGATTAGTGGCAGAGCCATAAGAAAATAGAATACTAATAACAAGAAGTAAACGGTTGGTGCTTGAGATAAATCAGTGCTTCTCAGAATATTACCGTGATATAGAATATCTGTCATCCCAATCAAGGAAACAAGGGATGTAGCTTTGAGCATTTGAATGGAATAATTGCCGAACTCTGGTAACATCATTCGCAGCGCCTGAGGGAAAATAATGACTCTTAGTCGTTGAACACGCGAGAGATTAAGGGCGATAGAAGCCTCTGTTTGCCCTTTATCCACTGCTAAAATAGATCCACGAACAATTTCAGACATATAGGCCCCATAGTTTAGCGATATTGCTAATACTCCCGCCGTAAGCTTATTATCAATTCCAATATTAAATAGCATTGGAATAGCATAGTATAGCCAAAATAACTGTACAATTAAGGAGGTTCCACGGAAAATTTCTACATAGAAACTAGTAACTCCTCGAATCATTCTATTATTGGATAATCGGCAAAAGCCGGCAATAAAGGCAAATAGATAAGCAAAAATTACAGATAAGATAAATACTGTAATGGTAATATGGATACCCCTTATTAATACTGGAAATACTTCTATAATGGCATTAATTTTAATCACTCCTCCATATAAAAACTCCATAGGATTGACCCCTGAGTGGGGAAACCCTATGGAGCCCTGTTGATAAATTTCTAGATTTCACCGTTGCATATTTTTTCAGTTGTAATGTCCCCTGGAACCATGTTCATCTGCTCGCTGAAGCCATTTTTCTCAAGTAGCTCAGCAACTGTACCATCAGCTTTTAAATCAGCAAGTACTTCATTATAAGCCTCAACTAATGCTGTATCTTCTTGATTAAATGCTGCTGCCCCATAACTAGGAACACCTTCAACGTCTGGTTGTTCAAATGTTTCTACGAATTCTATTTCATCTGTGTTTGCAGAAGCTAATGCATCTTTAATCGTCATTTCTGTTCCAGTAGTAGCATCTGCACGCCCTGATTGGACAGCGGCAATAGATGCTGGAATATCAGGTACGGAAAGAATCTGACTTGGATCAACACCAGAATCTAATAGGAATTCATTTTCTGTTGCTCCTTGCATGACCGCGATAATAGTATCTGGGTTATTGGCAATATCGTCATAGCTTTCTAGATTAAGAGGGTTCCCTTGTTGGACAATTAATCCTTCCCCATACATCATCTCCGGCTCTCCAAACGCAACATTTTCACAACGGTCTGGTTGGATAGCCATGCCAGCAGTTATAACGTCAAACTGTCCAGCGTTAATTCCGGAGATTAACTGCCCAAACTCTAGTAGTTCGGATTCCATTTCTTCTACACCAAGTTCAGCAAATACTGCTTTAGCAATATCAACTGCCGCCCCTTTTAATTCACCATCTTCCTCATAAGCATAGGGCTTTTCATTGGCAAATCCGATGGTGACTTTACCTTCGTCTTGAAGCTTGGCTAGTTTATCTCCTCCATTTGAACCACATGCTACTAAGAGCGCTATCGTGATGAACAGGACTGAAATTAACCATACTTTCTTCATAAAATAATAAAACCTCCTATAAATTGAATACTCCAACGAATAGTCGGATGTATTGTGTAATGGATTCTATGTAAAAAAATGAACAAAGAACTAAGATTCTTCTCGGTAAATAGCTACAATTAACATGTTATCGATATTAAGAATTAGGCTCAAATTGGATATGTTCTGATAATTTAAATTTAATCTGATTAAAAATATGTTAAAGCGGAAGAGCTCTTTGATTCTTAAAGATACTAGTTCATGTTGAATAATCCTAAAGAATCCTTAAGTTTCGACAAAACAGTCCATAATATGTAACTTACTCTATCCGAAACTATGTTAGAATAGATGCAACAGAGTTTGGACGTAAAGGAGGCGTAAGAAAGTGATTTGGGTTGTGGCGGTTATATGTATTCTTATAACGGGAATTGTTTTATATCTATCGATTCTAACTTTGGATAAGGGGTATAGTTATAAACATAAAGTGGACCCGCTTCCATCGAATGTAGAAGAAGAAGCGGAGCGTAATCAAGGAAATTCATCTTCTCGTGATCATAGCTAATAGAGTGGAGTGTAAAATCAGGTTCGGTTTTATGCTCCTTTTCTATTGGTTCTAGTAGATTAGATTTTTTGGCTGAAACAGGTTTTAGAGGTTACTTGATATCTTAGATCGTGTTTATTGCCAGCTTGGAAGGGAAGATTGTACTATGATTAGCTTGCCCCTGTTCGGAAAGACCTCATAGAGTCATCGATATGCCTTGCTGGGAGTGTTCTTGTATATAGAACATTCACTAATACCGGTCTTTCCGAAGCAGGTTACGTGCTATCTTGTGGGTGTACTTTACAAGTTAACATTACGTTTAGTTAGTAGTATCAAGTGGTTTTAATTTTGATTCAATTTCGTCTCGTCTATCCTCGAAGAATGGTGGAAGGGCCAGTTGTTCACCGAGATGGTCTACATCTTCATCGGTAGCAAAGCCAGGTCCATCAGTAGATAGTTCGAATAAGATGCGATTAGGTTCTCTAAAATATAATGCTTTAAAATAATATCGATCCACAATCCCCGAATTTGGTAAGCGATTTTCGATCAAGATTTGTTTCCATTTTTCTAGTTCTTCATCATTTTCTACACGAAACGCAACATGATGAACACTGCCACGACCAGGTCTTTCTCGAGGTAAGTCTTTTCTAATTTCTAAATGGACTTCAGCCCCCGTTCCACCTTCACCAGTCACAAATACAAGGATGTCTTCTTGATCTTTAATAGGTGAGGGATAGCTTCCTACCTGTTTAAAGGAAAGTACTTCCGTTAAGACAGCAATAGTTGGTTCTGCATTAGGAACGGTTAGTTTAACGGGTCCTAGCCCAATTATTCCATTTTCTACAGACGCATGACTGTGTTTCCAAGGTTTCCCACCAGCAACTCCTTGGTTATTCTCATCAGAAACGAGGGTTAAACGTTGCTGTTCATGGTCACGGAAATGGATAACTTGACGTCCATTTTTTTCCGTTATTCCATCATGTTCTACCTGATATTGATTAAATCTATCGATCCAATAGGCTAATGCTTTATTATTAGGCACACGTAAAGAGGTCCCTGTAATACTGTTGCTTCCAGGATGTGTCCTACCAGCATTGGGAATTTCAAAAAAGGTTAGGTCTGTTCCTGGTCTACCTATTTCATCTGCATAGAATAAATGATATACCGATGGGTTGTCTTGGTTAACGGACTTTTTCACCAGGCGCATCCCAAGTACTTTCGTATAGAAATCATAGTTCTTACGTGCGTTAGCAGTAATTGCGGATACATGATGAATACCTTTTAAATACATACTCATAACCTCCAAGTGAATTTGTCTCTAATTCGAGATATTTTCATTGTACTAGAATATGGATGTAATGTCTAAATAATATGGATTTTTAGGGATAACATTACTCCGTAGGCATCTCATTCTTTGGCCTAAATCCAAGCTTTAGCTGTTGAATGGATAGTCCGAATGTCATTTGTAGGTGAGGATAGTCTTTAAATCTGGTCCAATCTCCACCCCATTCGAAGCCTAGCTCCTTGGCAATGGCTACCACTTCGTCCCAATCGGGAATCGTATTATTATTCCCATCATACTGCATATCCCATGTTAAATTACCATCTGAATCCATTATCGCAAAATCAATTGCGAGTCCGTAGTTATGATAGGATTCACCAGCCTGAGCGTATGTTACGATATTTCCTTCTTTCGTACGCCCTTGGGCATAAAGTTCATTTTGCCTGTCAAATGAGCGAATGGATTCGGTAATGATAATGGTTATGCCTTGTTGTTTGGCTTGTTCTACTAATAATTTTGCCTTTTCCTCGACTATAGGATGGAGCTCTGTTGGGATGGGAGCATTTTTTCCGTGAAATTCATAACGATTAAAGCCTAAATTGTGATAAAGAAAATACCCAACTAAACCTAATGCAAATATAATGATTCCGAATGTAATCGTAACTCGCCCCAACGTTCTCATTTTCAATCTCCTTCAACGTGGTATAAACTAGCTATCCAATTTCATTGACTTATATTAGAATGAATTTAAGTGATTTGCTCACTGTTTAGGACTTATTGCTTTGATGGTATCGTACTACTTCTATAGTAAGTGTTTGGAACCTTTAGGGAAACTATAAACGTATTCATACGAATAAAGAAATAATTTTTCCAGCATGCTTAGAATGAAAGAAAAATAAGGATAGGGGGATAGTCCATGTTAGATGTGATTCTTTGGATTTTAATAGTGGTATTATTCATCGTTAGCTTTATTGGTGTCATTTATCCGATTATTCCTTCTGTATTATTAATTTGGATTGGGTTTTTATTGTATCAGTTCGGAATCAATAGTGATGAATTAGGATGGCTTTTCTGGATTGCAGTAGCAATATTAACCGTTCTATTATTTGTAGCAGATATTGTTGCCAATAGTTACTTTGTCAAGAAGTTTGGAGGCAGTAAATGGGGGGAACGTGCTGCTGCGATAGCTGTAATTGTAGGATCATTTATTATACCTCCATTTGGAATTATTATCATTCCATTTATCGCAGTTCTTGTGATTGAAATGATGCAAAAAAGAACGTTGAAAGAGGCATTTATGGCTTCCATTGGCTCCTTGCTTGGCTTCTTAGGCGGAACAGTTGCAAAAGTAATTATCCAGATGGTGATGATTATTATATTTGTTTTTACGATTATTTTTTAGTGGATAAGCTGCATTGATTTAGTCAACTTCTAAAATGAAGAAGGATAATATTGTAGCGGCATTAAGAAAGGGAAATAGTTAAATAGACAATGGGCTATCTTAGAGGAGATTATCTGAGATAGCCCATTTTTTCTTGGCTCTATTTAGTTGGGTGAATTACGGGAATTTTACAAAATTTTTGTTGTTTTTTTGTCTTGTTACCAATATAATACAATTATGTTACAAAAATACTACATCATTAAAAAATGAGGTGAGAGGTTTTATCCAGGGATGCGCTTGGATAGAAGGTAACCATTCTAAATAATATTAATAGAGTAATAGAATCTATAAAAATCAAAAGTAAATTTTTTTGTGAGGGGGTTTGTAATGAATTTTATTAAACGTGGATTTTTAGGTATTACGAGAAAAAAAGGTAAATCATTAATTTTATTAGCCGTTATTTTTATTTTAGGAAACCTAATATCTGGTGCAATTTCTATTCAACAAGCTACTGGTAATGTTGAGAATAACATTAAAGATAGGCTTGGAGCTTCTGCTACAATTGAATATGATTGGGAAGAATATGACAAGTTAAGCGAAGAAGAAATGATGAATGTAGAGATGGAAAACATAGGCGCTGATTTGATTAAACAAATTGGTGAGCTATCCTATGTAAAATATTATGATTTTAATATGTCAACCATGCTAGGATCTGAAAGTATAGAAAGTTATCGGGGAGATATGGAAGAGAATATCGTTCACCATGGACCTAGCATGGATTTTACGCTGAAAGGAATTAACTATGCCCCTGTCCTTGATTTTGAAGAGCAGAAGGGCAAGTTAGTTGATGGTCGTGTCTTTACCCAAGATGAAGTGGATAAAGGTACAGCTGTTGCCATTATTTCAACAAAATTAGCAGAAAAAAATAATCTTCATGTTGGAGATACCTTTACGTTATCTAATTCGGTCTATACATATGATGATGAGACAGGTATGGAGGAGTTAGTTACTTCTCGTGATGTCGTATTAGAAATAATTGGATTATTTGAATCTCAATCTGTTAAAGAAGATGTAGAGGTAGATTCAGATGGTATGTTCGACTGGATGGATATCGACTATCAAAATACCGTGTATGTTCCAAATGAGATTGTCCGTAGTGAAATGGTCTACAATTGGGAAGAGTATTTGAAAACGGATGAAGAGTATGCAGAAATGATGCAAGGAGAAGAGGAAGTCTTCGAATATTATACACCACTATTTGTTTTAAACAGTCCTGAAGATAAGGAGGCATTTGAGGAAGAGGCCCTTCCTTTACTGCCAGAATTTTATACTATAGTCAGTGCTACGGATCACTATGACAGCATTGCAGGGCCAGTGAAGTCCATGTCCAATCTATCCAAATATGTTCTAATAGCTGCAGTAGTTGCAACGGTGCTTATCACAGGTTTAGTAGTCCTACTATTCTTAAGAGACCGAAAACGCGAGTTAGGTATTTACTTATCGTTAGGAGAACGACGGGGCCGTGTAGTTGGGCAAATTCTAATTGAAGTAATGGTTGTTGCGGTCATTGGTATTACGATATCCTTATTCAGCGGAAACTTCTTAGCTGCACAAGTATCCGATGCGATGGTGAAAGCAGATACTGATGATCATTATAATGATTATATATATTATGGTGGCGTGTTTGAAACGGATTTGACAACAGATGATGTGTTAGCCTCTTATGAGGTTACCCTTAATTCCAGCTACATTCTAGCATTCTATGGAATTGGCCTGTTAACGATTTTATTTTCAACGGTTATCCCGTTAATATATATTGTTAGACTTAATCCGAAGAAAATACTGATGTAATAGAGGGGTGAGATTATGATATTAGAAGCGAAGGACTTAAATTATTATTATCAAGATGGAGACATGCGTCGTTATATCTTAAAAGATACATCTGTCTCTTTCGAAAAGGGTAAGTTTTATACGATTTTAGGGCAGTCTGGTTCAGGTAAAACCACCTTACTATCATTACTCAGTGCCTTGGATTCTCCGCATAGTGGGTCCGTTTTATTTAACGAAGAGGACATTAAAAAAATTGGCTACGAAAAGTATCGCCGTAATAACATCGGGATTATTTTTCAAAGCTACAATTTAATCCCGACTTTTACAGCGGTGGAGAATGTTCTAATTCCAATGTCGATTACGGAAAATGAAGTTCCAGAAGACGCAAAGACAGTGGCTTATAATTTACTAGATTACATCGGTATTGTAAAAAGCAAAGCAGATCGTCGCGTTAATAAACTTTCTGGGGGAGAACAGCAGCGTGTAGCTATTGCTCGTGCGCTGGCCACAAACGTGGAATTAATTCTTGCTGATGAGCCTACAGGAAACCTTGATGAAGAGATGGAGCAGGAGATTATTGATATCTTTATAAAATTGGCACATGAACATGGGAAATGTGTCATTGTGGTTACACACTCCAATGAAATTGCTAAGCAGTCTGATCAGGCTTTTCATTTGAGGAAGGGTGTACTATCTTCCTATGAGTGACTTCTTATCAAAATTTAACAAAGATAAATATGATGATTTGGTGAATGAAAAAGAAGATAAAAAAATAACCGAAGATAAAGAAAAGGAAGAGGAGACTCTGACAGAACCAGAACTAGAATCAGAACCACAGCAGAAGCAGGAAGAACAAGCCTCTGCTGTGGAATCGGAAGAAACGGAGCCTGATCATGGTGCCCCGCTTAATTCGGGCCCTATATCTTCTAGAAGCATTAGACGACAGGATGCGGAAGAAGATGTTGAGATTGATCTAGACTATGCTAGGAAAAAAAGACTTCGGATGTGGCTAATTATTTCAGGATCTGTCTTAGCTTGTATCGTAATTTTCTTCATATATTATATGCTCGTCCATGTGAAGGTGGAAGATTTTGTGGACAAGCCTGTTTCAGATGCTCGCACTTGGGCGAAAGAAAATGATGTAGAAATTGAATTAACACAAGAATATAGTATGGAACATGATGCAAATAAGATTATTTCACAGAGTGTATCTGCCGGTGACAAAATAAGAAAAGGGAAGACGCTCCAATTAACTAGTAGTTTAGGTCCGGATCCAGAAGAGGTTATTCCGCTTCCTGACTTTTCAGTAATGAGTCAAGAGGAAGCCAGGAATTGGATTGATGAAAACAAAGCGGAAAATCTGCAGATGGTCACAGAGTATAGTGATGATTTGGAAGAAGGCGAATTTATTAAGCTAACCATTAAGGATAGTGAAATTGATCCATCAGAATATATGCGTAAAGACAGTGCTGCCGTCTACTATTCTAAGGGGAAAGAAGTCTTCGAAAAGAATATCACCATACCGAACTTTACGGGAGCTACTAAAGAAGAAGTGGAAAAATGGGCAGAAGCCAATGAAATTGATATGACATATGAAGAAGCAGACTCTGATAGTGTTGAAGCAGGAATAATTATTAGCCAAAGCGAAGACCCAGAGGGAAAAATTGCTAAAAGAGATAAAATGAAAGTAGTTGTATCTGCAGGAAAAGCTACAGTAGTACCTAATTTTGGAGAAGTGACTGCGGACGAAGCTGCTACCAATTACCCGGATCTAGAGGTAACAGTGAAACAAGTCTTTAACGAAGAGGTTTCTTATGGAAGACTAATTTCACAGTCTGTGAAAGCTGATACAAAATTAACGGATAAAGATAATAAAAATGTTACGGTTACTTATTCATTAGGAAAACCGTATTTAGGTGATTTTCGTGGACAATCAGAAGGTGATTTGCCAAGGTTGTTTTTTGACGAATATCAATCAAAAGGCGCTGATATTAAATATATTGTTAAGTATGTCTATGCCCCGGAAGTAAAGGGGACTGTGGTAGGTATGAGTAAATTTAATGAATTCGTACCGATGACGTATACAGTGGAGATACGTGTTAGCAATAATGCTTCAGCCCCACCTAATACAGACTTTTTCGGGAATGCCCCAGAAGGTCCTGTAGAAGATCCTCCTTTGGAAGAAGGGGATAATATGGAGATTGATGATAAGTAATAATGATTGGATTCAATGGAAGAGCTGCCTGTAATCAAAGGCAGCTTTTTCATTTAAGGAAAATCATTCTTGCATTGCAATATATTTTCCCGATATTATGATGGTAATTTTTTTTCGATTTATGTATACAAAAATAAAGTACCGAAAATAGTATATAACAATTAGGTTGAGAAAAACTTGACTTTCTACAAATGGCAACTTATATTAAACTTAATATCAAAATATCTAGAAACGTTGATAAGGATTAGTACAATTTAGACTGTCTATTCAGAGAGGGAATGGTTGGTGAGAATTCCCATAGACGTAAATTGGAACCTGCCTTGGAGTTCGCCTTCAGAAGGGAATTACCCAAGAAGAAGTGCGCGGTCCTTGACCGTTATCAAGCTAAGTGTGCTTTCTACTTATCGTAAGTATGAAGTAAACAAGGGTGGTACCACCAAGCCTCGGTCCCTTATACGGATAGAGGTTTTTTTGTGTTTATATAATTTTTTTCATGTAGTTGATTTACGTAGACTAACATTGGTGCGCCCCCCTATGTCTTTGTAGCGTTTCATCCTAGATTTTTCTTCGGAAAGTGATAAGTAAAAGAGCCTGGATCACCATCTGTCCGTTGATTAGGCTAAGAAGCTATCTTTTATAAGAAATACTATAAATAAAACGAGGTGTTATTATGGGTAAGAAAAACAAAGCGTTTGTAGAGAAAATTACCGCTATGGAAGACGACTTTGCACAGTGGTATACAGATGTTGTAAAACAAGCTGAGCTAGTAGACTATGGTCAAGTTAGGGGAACGATGATCATCAAGCCATATGGCTATGCAATTTGGGAGAACATCAAAGACGAATTAGACCGTATGATTAAAGCAACAGGTCACTCAAATGTTGCCTTCCCACTATTCATTCCAGAAAGCCTACTTCAAAAAGAGAAAGACCATGTTGAAGGTTTTGCTCCAGAGGTTGCATGGGTAACCCATGGTGGAGATGAAGAATTAGTAGAAAAAATCGCAGTACGTCCAACTTCAGAAGTACTTTTCTGTGACTACTACGCTAAAAACATTCACTCCTATCGTGATCTACCGAAGTTGTACAACCAATGGGGAAATGTCGTTCGTTGGGAAAAGACAACACGCCCATTCTTACGTTCATCTGAATTCCATTGGCAAGAAGGTCATACAGCACATGCGACAGATGAAGATGCTTCACAAGAAACAGATCGCATGTTAGAGGTATATGCTGATTTAGTAGAAAAGTACCTCGCAATTCCAGTCCTACGTGGACGTAAAACCGATAAGGAAAAATTCGCCGGTGCAAAATATACATTAACCATTGAAGCACTTATGCATGATGGGAAAGCCCTACAATCTGGAACTTCTCACCACTTCGGTTCAGGCTTTGCTGAAGCATTCAATATTACCTATTTAGATGAAAATGGAAAGAGCCAATTTGTTCATCAAACCTCTTGGGGTCTTTCAACACGTATTATGGGTGCGTTAATTATGGTTCACGGCGATAATCGTGGTTTAGTCGTTCCGCCAAGAATCGCACCAACTCAAGCAATGATCGTTCCTATTGCTCAGCATAAAGAAGGCGTATTAGATAAAGCATACGATTTACGAGATCAACTGCAATCAATTGTACGAGTAGATATTGATGCAAGTGATAAAATGCCTGGTTGGAAGTTTAATGAGTATGAAATGAAAGGAATCCCAGTTCGTATTGAAATGGGTCCAAAAGATATAGAAAAAGAGCAAGTAGTTTTAGTTCGTCGTGATACAGGCGAAAAAGAATTTGTGGCTCTATATGAATTAGAAAGCCGTTTACCAGCATTGCTTGAAGAAATCCAACAAAATCTTTACGATAAAGCACTAGCACATCGTAATGAAAAGACTACGGTCGCAACTACAATGGATGAATTCAAACAAACGCTTGATGAAAAAGGTGGATTTATCAAAGCAATGTGGTGTGGAGACGTTGCTTGCGAAGAAAAAATTAAAGAAGAAACAACTGCGACATCCCGCTGTATTCCGTTTGATGCAGAAAAAGTTGCAGATACATGTGTATGCTGTGGTAAAGAAGCAAAAGAAATGGTGTATTGGGCAAAAGCATATTAATAATAGAGCAAGGGCTTGGGAGAATTCCCAGGCCCTTTTTTGACGGATAGGAAAGCATAGAATAGGTATCTTTCCATTCTCTATGGGACGAGCGGGGATGATGGTAGTTTTGCTATTTGAAGCACCTCAGTGCCCTAAATGAGGAAGGAAAGCAGAAAAAGGTAACAGAGGGGTTATCTCAGTGACCTAAATGAGGAAGAAAAGCGTGAAAAGGTAACAGAGGGGTTATCTCAGTGCCCTAAATGAGGAGGAAAAGCAGAAAAAGGTAACAGAGGGGTTATCTCAGTGCCCTAAATGAGGAGGAAAAGCGTGAAAAGGTAACAGAGGGGTTATCTCAGTGCCCTAAATGAGGAGGAAAAGCAGAAAAAGGTAACAGAGGGATTATCTCAGTGACCTAAATGAGGAGGAAAAGCAGAAAAGGTAACAGAGAAGACCCCTCAGTGACCCAAATGAGGAGGAAATGCTGGAAAAGGTAACAGAGGGTCTGCCTCAGTGACCTAGATGAGGAAGAAAAGCAGAAAAAGGTAACAGAAGGAGCATCTGTTACCCAAATGAGCAAGGAAATCCCCTCCCTTTTTAACTAATTGGAAATGATCTGCAAGCATAAGAACAAAAAAACCCACATTCGCTAGATACGAGCAAATGTGGGTTTTTACTTTACTAACTTGATAAATTGGTGATCTTCTACTACCCTTCTATTCTAGTAAGTAACAGAAGATTTCTCCGTTTAACCATACGAAATTTTATCTCCTTGTGTATACAAACATTAGATATATTTCAAAAAAAGTATTGAATAAAAATCAATAAAGTGGTATAAATATACATAATCATTAATAATAATACACAAAGGTGAATGAGACATGAAACAATTATTGAAGGATGAACTCCAAGGTATTGAACAAGATTTATGGGATATTTGTAAGCAAATGTATGATCATCCAGAGTTAGGTGATCAAGAGTATGAATCTATGAAACTTCTAACCTCACTATTAGGGAAACATGGTTTTTCTATTGAAACAGGAATTGTAGGACGACCAACTGCTTTCAAGGCGGAATATACTAGTGGAAAGCCTGGTCCGAAAATTGCTTATCTTGCTGAATATGATGCACTCCCAGGGGTTGGTCATGGCTGTGGGCATAATTTAATCGGGACGATGAGTGTTGGAGCAGGAATCACGCTTAGTAAAGTGATTCAGGAAATCGGAGGAAGTGTGGTTGTTCTTGGTACACCAGCAGAAGAAACAAATGGTGCTAAAGTACCGATGAGTGAGCAAGGAGTATTTGACGATATGGATGTTGCGATGATATTACATCCTAGTGATCAGTCCTATGTTAGTGGGGAGTCCCTTGCCATGGATGCAATTCAATTTGCGTATTCTGGAAAAGCCTCTCATGCAGCGGCATCCCCAGAGAAAGGGATTAATGCGCTAGATAGTGTTATTCAATTGTTCAACGGTATAAATGCTTTAAGGGAACACCTTCCGACTGATGTACGTATCCATGGCGTTATAACAGAGGGAGGAAAAGCGGCAAATGTCGTTCCTGATTATGCGGTGGCACAATTTTATATTCGAGCAAAAGCACGTTCTTATTTAAATGAAGTAGTGGAAAAGGTTAAGAATATAGCCACCGGTGCAGCGCTAATGGCAGGAACGACTTTGGAGATATCTAATTATGAACTTAGCTATGACGATATGATAACAAATCAGTCTTTATCAGATGCTTTTACAAAAAACTTAGCACAAACTAGTGATTTACCTATACTAGCAGCCAAGCAATCGTACGGCTCGATTGATATGGGCAATGTGAGTCAGGTTGTTCCTGCTATACATCCTTATATCGGATTAAATAAGCCTGGCCTAGTTGCCCATACAAAGGAATTTGCCGAGCAAACGATAACAGAGGATGGGTATAAAACACTTAAATCTGGTGTATTGGCACTGGCTGGAACAGGGTTTGATATTATTACCAATAAAGATTTACTAGAGTCAATCAAGAGTGAATTTGAAACACAGTGATTTTTTATACGGATTTATGCATAATTAATCAATATTATTAATGTTTATAAAGGGAGAGATGACATGATGAAAAAAATAATAGTTACTTTGATGGGAATAGTACTGCTTACCTTCTTAGCCGCATGCAATGCAGGAGAAGCAAGCTCTGCTAATAAAGAGGAGCAAAAGGTATTGAAAATGGCTACATCTGCAGATTTTCCACCATTTGAATCCTATGATGAACAAGGTAACTTTACTGGGTTTGATGTGGAATTAGCACAGGCTATTGCCGATGAATTAGGCTATGAATTAAAGATTCAAGATATGGATTTTGATGGGTTGATTGGTTCCCTGCAAGCAAAACGTGTGGACATCGTACTTGCTGGCATGAGTGCAACAGAGGAGAGACGGGAGAACGTTGATTTTTCTGAACCGTATCATCGTTCTGGGGAAATGTTTATAGCAAAAGCAGATCAGCAAATAGAAGACCTTTCTAACTTAGAAGGAAAAGTAGTAGGTGTACAGTTAGGGACGATTCAAGAAGAGGGTGCTGAAAAATTAGCGGAGGAATACGGATTTGAAGTGAAAAAAGTAGATAGTGCCAATATTTTAGTTCAGGAATTGAACTCTAATCGTATTGATGTGGCATATATGGATAAAACCGTTGCTACAGGATACATTACCTCTCAAGGCTTTACAGGCTTTGATGACCCAACCACTAGTTCTCCAGGGATGGCGATTGCTTTTCCAAAAGGGAGTGAGCTGGTAGAAGAGGTCAATGCCATTTTAAAACAGTTTGAAGAAGACGGAACACTAACAGCGTTAGAAGATAAATGGTTATCTGAATACAAGTAATTTTACAGCGAGAGAGTGAGGTGTGAAGGCATGAATTTGGACTTTAGCCAGATTGTGCCTTCAATTCCTTTTATTTTAGAAGGAATTGGAGCAACATTAAAGTTTGTTAGTGTATCCATTATCGTTGGTTTCATACTAGGAACAATATTAGCTTTGTTTAAAATTAGTAAAAAGAAATGGCTGAAATGGCCAGCGGATTGTTATACATCGATTTTTCGTGGGACACCATTAATATTACAATTAATGATCATTCATTATGCTGTTCCACAATTATTTGCCTATGATATACCAGTGTTTTTAAGTGCTGTGTTAGCATTTGGACTTAATTCTGCTGCGTATGTATCAGAAATTATCCGGGCAGGTATTATGGCTGTTGATAAAGGACAAGTAGAGGCAGCGGAGGCGCTAGGTGTAGGGTTTAGACCAATGATGGTAAATATTATCCTTCCACAAGCAACCAAAAATATATTACCTGCATTAATGAATGAGTTTATTACGTTAACGAAGGAATCGGCACTAGTTTCTACAATCGGTTATATGGATTTAATGCGACGAGCGGAGATTGTCGGAGCGCAACTTTATCGTAACTTTGAACCACTGTTAGTTGCTGGTCTTATTTATTGGGTCATGATATTTATCCTAACTAATATCGGTAGTTGGGTCGAACGGAGGATGAGGCAAAGTGATTAAGACAATCGATCTTACTAAATCATTTGGAGATAACCTAGTATTAAAAGACATCACTACAATGATTGATCAAGGAGAGGTTGTTGCTATAATTGGCCCTTCTGGTTCTGGTAAGTCAACCTTCCTACGTTGCATCAATTTATTAGAGGACCCAACAGGTGGCTTTATTTGGATAAAGGATAAGGAAATAACCAAACCTCAAGTGAATAAATTAGCGATAAGAAAAAATATTGGCATGGTATTTCAACATTTTCATTTGTTTCCTCATATGACTGTACTAGAAAATGTTACGTATGCTCCAATAAAAGTAAAGCATATGAAAAAGGATCTAGCTGAAAAGCTTGCGGAGGAATTACTTGCAAAGGTTGGGTTGACTGAAAAAATAAATGCCTATCCAAATCGTTTGTCAGGTGGGCAAAAGCAGCGTGTAGCTATTGCAAGAGCTTTAGCGATGGATCCGGAAATTATGTTATTTGATGAACCCACTTCAGCGCTTGATCCAGAAATGGTGAAGGAAGTATTAGACGTTATGAAGGATCTTGCACAAACAGGGATGACGATGGTTGTTGTCACACATGAAATGAATTTTGCCAAAGAAGTAGCGGATCGAATATTTTTTATGGATGAAGGTCAGATAGTAGAAGAAGGGAAGCCAAAGGATTTCTTTTCGAAGCCAAAGACAAAAAGAGCAGAAGACTTTTTATCGAAGGTGCTTTAAAAAAACGCGGATGAGCAAGACTCACCCGCGTTAACTTATCCTAATAACTTAACAATGTCTTTCTCTATTTTATCTGGTGTTGTTTGGGGGGCAAAGCGTTTTGCGACATTGCCATTTTGATCGATTAAGAATTTAGTGAAATTCCATTTAATATCTTCTGACAAAAAGCCCTTCGCCTCGCTTGTTAAATGTTTAAACAATGGATGCGCATCTGGACCCTTAACATTGATTTTCTCAAACATTTGGAATGTAACCCCATAGTTCATTTTGCAAACCTCTGCTATTTCCTCTCCTGATCCTGGCTCTTGATTACCAAATTGGTCACAAGGAAAGCCGAGAATTTCCAACCCTTTATTCTGATAGGTTTCATATAGTCTTTGTAGTCCTTCAAATTGAGGAGCAAATCCACATTTACTTGCGGTATTGACAATCAGTAAAACTTTACCTTTATAATCACTTAGATTTTTAGTTGCACCTTGCAATGTGACTGCGGAAAATTCATATATACCCATTGTATAATTCCCCTCCTTAAATTCATCATAGCAAATGGATGCCATTAATAAAAATAAAAAAGACGACCATTGGCCGTCTTTTCACTACTTATTGAGCTACCTTTTCTTCTTGGGCAATGATTGCTAGTCTGCGATCAATTTCCTCTTGAGATAGGTTATGCTCTTGTACATATAGATTTCTTGGGTGTACACGACATTCATGTGTACAACCACGCATATATTTATGCTCATTTTCTTCTGAGCAGAGAATTTGTTTATTACATTCAGGGTTAGCACAATTTACAAAGCGTTCACATGGCTCCCCATCGAAGTAATCCTTACCAACGACAACATGCTCTTTACGGTTAATGTCTACAGCAATACGTTCATCAAACACATAGCATTTCCCATCCCATAGCTCACCTTGAACTTCAGGGTCTTTACCATATGTTACAATCCCGCCATGAAGCTGTGCAACATCTTCAAAGCCTTCTTTAATCATCCAGCCAGTGAATTTCTCACAACGAATTCCGCCTGTGCAGTACATTAAAATCTTCTTACCTTCAATAAGGTGTCTGTTTTTACGTACCCATTCTGGTAGCTCACGGAAGTTATCGATATCAGGGTTAAGTGCACCACGGAAATGACCTAATTCATATTCATAGTCATTACGAGTATCCACTATAACAACGTCATCACGTTCCATTGCTTCACGCCACTCTTTTGGTGTTAGGAATTCACCAGTTAATTCTTTTGGATCAGGATTTTCTTCTTCATCTAGACGAAGCGTTACTAATTCTTTACGTGGGCGAACATGCATTTTCTTAAATGCATGACCATCATGCTCGTCTACTTTAAAGGTTAAATCAGCAAAGCGAGGGTCATTGTGCATCATTTCCATGTACTTGTTTGTGCTTTCCACAGTTCCAGATACAGTACCGTTAATTCCCTCTTTTGCAACTAATACTCTTCCTTTTAATCCGATTTCTTTACAAAAGGCTAAATGATCTTTCGCAAAAGTTTCCGGATCTTCGATGTCTACATACTTGTAGTATAATAAAACTCGATAATCTCCCATTTTCATTACCACCTATCATTCATATTTGCAAGATATAAATGTTGGTAGTCGCTATTTACTTTTTATAATCTTGCAAGTGTATAGTTTAACAAGTTTTTAGCAAAAATTCAACTGCTTATTCAGTAGTACGTTTATCTGTTTTGTTACGTTTCCACTTGTTTATTATTCAACTGCTTTTATTTTGCATAAAATTCAAGTTGTCTAATAATTTTTTGAATTTTTTTAAGTAAAACATTCTCATTCACTTGATTTTTTCCATTCAAAGGGGTAAAGTATAGGTAGCAAAAGGTAATTGAAATTAGTAATACTTTACGATCTCTTTATCCGAAGTAGGTGTAAAAGTATTAGGGTTCAATTGTACTTTGCAAGCTATTTGATAAGGAGGTCATATAAATGACTGGTAAAGTAAAATGGTTTAACGCAGAAAAAGGTTTCGGTTTCATCGAGCGCGAAGACGGTGACGATGTATTCGTACACTTCTCAGCTATTCAATCTGAAGGTTTCAAAACTCTTGAAGAAGGTCAAGACGTTGAATTTGAAATCGTTGAAGGTAACCGTGGACCACAAGCAGCTAACGTTGTTAAACTTTAATTAAAAACACAACTACAAGGCTTATCTCAAGTGAGATAAGCCTTTTTATAGTGTGCCAGGCATGCACACATTCTCTAGGGTTGAAGTCCTGAATCACGAAGGCAGTAGTAGTGATTAGCTTAAGACAAGGGTGTCTAGGGTGACCTAGAATCTGAAGGAAGTCAGCGGCAAATCTCCGCCTCGAGGAACACAAACTTCATATAAGGCTAGATGTTCTTGGATGAGACTGCTATACAAGTTGAAGTCCTTACTGCCAAAGGGAGCATAGAGTAAATGGAGCGAGGACATGGAGAGGAAGAATGTGTGCTTACCCTGGGAGGTCTGATAGAAATGCGGTACACCTGCCGTAACCGAACATGAGAATGTTCGCTGAACTATCAGAAGTCAGCCGAAGCCATAGTACCGAATGCTCCTAGGGTATTCGGGAAGGGCTGAATCATCTAAGGAGAATTGCCACTTTGCATACGCAACACTTGATGACGCAGAAACATAAGAACCTTCCTAATGGAGGAAACGATGAATCTCGTGGGGGACATTAGAAGGGCTGAAAGTAGTTGCCACATAAGAAGGACGGACAATTCGCGTAGGAGTTCGATATCATGTTGGAAAGAATACTATCACGGGAAAACTTAATACAAGCACTAAAACGTGTAGAAAGAAACAAAGGAAGTCATGGTGTGGATGATATGCCTGTACAAAACCTACGAGCACATATCATGAAACAGTGGACTACCATTCGGGAACAACTCGAAAAGGGAACCTACTACCCTCAACCTGTTCGTCGTGTCGAAATCCCGAAACCAAACGGTGGGAAGAGAAAGTTAGGTATCCCTACCGTGACAGACCGATTCCTCCAACAAGCAATCGCACAAGTCCTAACGGAAGTTTACGACCCTACATTTTCGCGATACAGTTATGGATTCCGTCCAAACAAGCGCGGACATGATGCGGTGAGACAAGCTAGAAATTATATCAAGCAGGGTTACCGTTGGGTAATCGATATGGATTTAGAGAAATTCTTCGATAAAGTAAATCATGACAGACTGATGCGAACATTAAGTAAAAGAATTCAAGACCCAATGGTCTTGAAATTAATCAGAAGATATTTACAGGCAGGAATTATGGAAGATGGGTTAGCTTGTCCTAATACAGAAGGTACTCCCCAAGGAGGCCCCCTAAGTCCACTACTTTCCAATATTGTCCTCGATGAACTGGATAAAGAACTGGAGAAAAGAGGACTTCACTTCGTCCGTTATGCAGACGACTGTAATATCTATGTTCGCTCCAAACGTGCGGGTTTACGAATCATGAATACTATCACTAAATTCATAGAAGAGAAACTGAAACTCAAAGTAAATGGAGACAAAAGTGCGGTAGACCGCCCATGGAGACGCAAATTCCTTGGATTTTCTTTTACCATCCAGAAGCACTAGCGTTGCATTAAATTAATTTTATTATTAAAAATACTCGAAATGTTCAATTTTATTGTTTTGCGCAAAGAAAAAGTCCTTTATAATGGATAAGTCAGGTGGTAAACCCGTCCAAATCCACTAAAAAGGACAAATCTCATGGACAAGATTACACGAAAAACTTCATTTGGACAATGGTTTTCACCAATTAATTTTCAATTATTTGAAGAACAGGTGAAAACATTGAAATTAGATTTCTATACGAAAAAATTAACGACAGAGTCGTTCCTAAAGTTACTGCTTTTTGCACAGCTACAGGAAGTCGAGAGTCTTCATGCACTAAGTGACTGCCTCTTCGATGACAAGCTTCAAAGGGCTATCGACCTTGATTCTATTAGTATTTCTCAGTTATCACGACGATTAAATGGGCTGAATCCCGACCTTTTCCAAAGACTGTTTCTCGATTTAGTATCACAAATTCATGCCAAAACGCATTATACGAAACTTGTAATGCCATTAAAAATTATTGATTCTAGCACTTTGCCACTGAATTTGACGAATCATAAATGGGCAAAATTCCGCAAAACAAAGGCAGGAGTGAAACTGCATCTGCGTCTTGTATTTATGGAAAAAGGCACTTCTTACCCAGAAAAAGCCGTAATGACAACTGCAAAAGAACATGACCGAGGCCAGCTTGAAATTATGGTAGATGACAAAGAATGCATGTATGTGTTCGACCGTGGTTACTTAGACTACGAACGTTTTGACCGCATGACCGACGAGGGCTACTTTTTCCTTTCAAGGCTGCGGAAAAACGCAGTCATACGGGAAGTTTACAACTTTAAGTTGCCCGAAAATATGCCTGTTTTATCAGACCAAATGGTCTTAATTGGTACTACACAAAACCGTGCTGAAAATTATTTTCGCCTGATAAAGGTCTTGGATTCAAAGGGAAATGAACTCCATTTAATTACAAATCGTTTTGATTTAAGTGCCGAAGAGATTTCAGAAATGTACAAATCACGCTGGGCAATTGAATTGTTCTTCAAATGGATCAAACAACATCTCAGCATTAAGAAGTTTTACGGTCAGAGCGAATGGGCGATTCAAAACCAAGTATTTATCGCACTTATTGTTTTTTGCCTTCATGTTCTTGTGCAAATTGAAACAAAAAGCAAGCGAAAAACGCTACAAATTAGCCGTTATTTAAGGGCTGCATTATGGAAACCAGCGCATATTTGGCTTCGAAAGATTGAAGGCAAATCCGTCCCTTAATAAGCAAATTGTCGTTGTCACACAGGTCTAATTGTAAATTATTTCCAAATGGATGGAGCCACCTTTAATTCGGTATTTACTTTTTTGGCTCTAAACAGAAGATATAATAAAACTGAAAATTACGACATTATTTTTGCGACACTAGTGATCCAGAAGGAAACCCCGAAAATCCGGGTTTCAAAAGAAAGTGTAAAACGCTTTAAACAGCGAGTTCGTGAACTGACTTCTAGAAGGAAATCGGTGGCGATGGATAGAAGGATGGAGAAACTAAATCGATTCCTAATAGGTTGGTTAGGCTACTACCAACTGGCAGAAACGCCTTCTTTATTCAAGAAACTAGATGCCTGGATAAGAAGAAGGTTACGAATGATTCGTTGGAAGGAATGGAAGAAAGTCCAAACAAGGTACCATAACTTAATTCGATACGGAATTAAGAAAGGAAAAGCGTGGGAATGGGCTAACACAAGAAAGGGATACTGGCGAATAGCTAAAAGCCCAATCTTGCATAAAGCCCTTGACGACCAATATTGGTCAGGCCAAGGGCTAAAGAGTCTATTTAGTAGATATCAAACGTTACGTTGGACTTAGATGGAACCGCCGTATACGGAACCGTACGTACGGTGGTGTGAGAGGTCGGAGGTTAATCGCCTCCTCCTACTCGATCAGTATAATTTATTAAGGTGAGGTGAGGGGATGAAATCATTTAATTGGACCGTAAAGTCAAAGCAAGAATGGAATGATCGGGCAGACTTTTGGAATAGTCGGAGCAAAAGCATGTGGGATAGCGGTAGTAGAAAAGATATCATTCCATTCTTAACTAGTCACCTTCATAGCCAAGCTAAGGTATTAGACGTTGGTTGTGGGGACGGCTATGGAACCTATAAGCTGCATGCATTAGGCTATGATGTTGTTGGCGTTGATATTTCCGAAGAGATGATTGCTTATGCTAAAAAGCGTGGCACTACCATTCCTTTTCACGTCGCGGATGCATCGAACCTACCAGTGGAAAGGGAATCGGTAGATGCTATTTTAAGTATTAATGTATTAGAATGGGTTGAAGTACCAGCTATTGCGCTACAGGAATTAAAAAGGGTGTTAAGTAAGGGAGGCCTTCTTTGTGTTGGAATCCTAGGTCCAACTGCAGGACCAAGGGCGACTAGTTTTCGGAAAGTGTATGGTGAAAAGACGATTAGTAATTCGATGATGCCTTGGGAATTTCAAAAGCTCGCAATAGAAATGGGCTTTGAATTGGAGGATGAACTAGCCGTATACAAAGAAGGCGTAACGGAACGTCATTATGAAGGATTATCTACTCCGCTCAAACAAGCAATAAGCTTTATGTGGGTCTTTTTGTTACGAAAAAAGTAGGTGAATAAGTTGGATAGGAAACAACTAGAAGAACAAATTATAGAAAAATATCAAAACGATGAAAAGATGATGATTTTAATTTTTGCACAGTGGTGCATAAACCATGAATTAGATCCTGTTGAGCTATACCAAATGGCATATCCAGGTCAAATGAAAAATCATGCTTTAGAAGAAGCGATGGAATTAACCGTTCCCAAAAATGAAGCAGAAGATATTTCGAATGAGACCGTATTAAATGTTCTGCAGCTTTTTGGGAACGATGACTTAGCTTTTGTTGTCCAAAGTGAAATAGATAGGTTTAAATAGACGAATCGAATAACTTAATTAATGCTTGTGTACCGCTGTCTTCTTCGCCCTTTTCTGCTAATTCCTCATATAACTGGAGAGATAGCGCAAGGCCTGGTGTCGATAGACCCATCTCCTCTGCAGATTCTAAGGCAATTTTCATATCTTTAATAAAGTGTTTTACATAAAAGCCTGGTGCAAAGTCTCCTTCAATCATACGTGGACCGAGCTTCGATAAGGAAAAGCTTCCGGCCGCTCCGGTAGTGATGGTATCTAGTACGCGTACAGGGTCAAGCTTGGCTTTTTTGGCATAGACAATTGCCTCACAAACCCCAATCATATTTGTCGCAATTGCGATTTGATTACTTAACTTCGTATGCTGACCTGCCCCAGCCTCACCTTGAAGAACGATATTACTGCCCATCGCTTCAAGGATTGGGTAGACTGCATCATATGCGGCTTGGTCTCCCCCAACCATAATCGCTAATGTACCATTTTTAGCACCAATATCTCCGCCTGAAACTGGTGCGTCTAATGCATGTATTCCTTTTTCAGCTGCCTTGCTATATATTTCCTTCGCTAAAGATGGCTTGGAGGTCGTCATATCAATGATATAACTTCCGGCATTTGCATTTTCAATAATACCATTTTCGCCAAAATACACTTGCTCCACATCTTGTGGGTAACCGACAATGGAAATAATAACTTCTGATTCTGCTGCTAATTGGGCAACAGAGTCTTTCCATGCTGCTCCTTGCTCCAATAACGATTGTGCTTTTTCCTTTGTTCTTGTATAAACAGCTACTGGATAGCCTGCTGAAAGAAGGTTTAATACCATACTTTTCCCCATAACACCTGTACCAATAAATCCAATCTTTGTATCATTTGTAAGCATAACATGACACTCCTCTCTAAGCTTTACTATATAATGAAAATTAGGATTATAAAAGTGAAAACATTCTGAGGAGTTGGACAAGCGTGGATTGGCATATCAAGAAATTTCAGGAGTTAACCAATGATGAATTATATGAAATATTAAAGGCTAGAACAGATATTTTTGTAGTGGAGCAAGATTGTCCATATCCTGAATTAGATAACCAGGATCAAGAATCATTACATTTCTACTTAACCGTTGATAGAGAATTGGCAGCTTACATACGATTAATTCCTAAAGGATTAAAGTATGAAAACTATGCAGCAATCGGTCGGGTATTGGTTGTGAAAAAATTCAGGTCACATGGCTATGCTCGTCAAATAATGGAAAAGGGAATTCGATATATCCATGAGCAATGGCATGAGAATGAAATCAAAATACAGGCTCAAGTGTATTTAAAGAAATTCTATGGGTCATTCGGGTTTGAACAAGTTTCCAAAGAATATTTAGAGGATGGCATTCCACATATTGACATGGTTCTAAAACGAAATTAAAGAATCATTATGTTCCTTTTACACATAGTATTATTAGCAACCTTTTTCAAGTCAATCCGTTTTTATAGAGGAGGCTAATAAATGATTTCAGGTGAGCAATTGAGTCAGTTTAAGCATGCATTATTAGCTCGGCAAAATGAATTGATTGACCATGTTCAAGATCATTATGGGTTGTCTCGGGAATTTATTAAAGAATCAATGGGAGAGCTATCAAATTACGATAATCACCCTGCAGACCATGGAACAGAGTTGTTCGAAAGGCAAAAGGATTTAGCCCTCAATGAGCATGTTGAAAAGGAACTAGAGGAAATAAATGAAGCGCTACATGCCATTGAACAAGGAACATATGGTATTTGTCGAGAGTGCGGTGCGGATATTCCTTTGGAGCGGTTGCAAGCTATTCCTACTACAGATCGTTGTGTACATCATGCGACAAACGATACATTTAATCGTGAACGAACGGTTGAAGAGGAAGTGTTTAGTCCAAATATTAATCCAAATGAGGTGTCTGATGAGGAACAGGTCGGCTATGACGCCGAGGATACATGGCAGGAAGTAAGTCGTTATGGAACTTCAGAAACCGCCGCAGACTTCTATGGTGATCAAGAGGATTACGATGAGATGTATCCGAATCATGACGAAAACGTAGGCCATGTAGAGGATATTGAGAACTTTGTAGCCGCAGACCAACATGGTAATTTCATTGGTGTAACCCCAAATCATAATAAATATGAAAACCAGCTAGAACAAGAATAAATGAAAGCACACAACAATCCATAGGTTGCTGTGTGCTTTTTCTTGTTGTTCTCATCTACGATAAATAGTAAAACAGTTCTCTCATGATACTTCCAAATAGTGAGTTTGAAAATAGTACGATTAATAACAGCTCTGATACATATAGTCCCAATAACGTATAGATCTTATCGAAACCATCCCCCTCTTTTTCCCACAATATAAGTGCAGGAACGACAAAAATTGACCCTACTACGCCAATAGCCAATAATAGGACGGGAATGACGGGCATTTGAACAATCAGCAATAAACTACCAGCTATATAAAATAAGCCAAATGGTAATATATAAGCCCCGTACTTACCAAGTACATCTAGAAATGATAAATTTATTTTAACAAGTTTTGCTGCTGCAAACGTAATAGCGATAAAGCCTGCAAATAATAATATGTATAAGAATAATGGCACTAAAAATCCGTAAAACATCGATGGTGCTGGCATGAAAAAGCTGTTCCGTGAGTACATAGCCATAGGGATGAAAGTACTTAAGGAAATAAACAAAGCAATTGCTACTAATGTAATCAGTGCTGAGTACTTATCCTTATGATTCGCTTTCCTGGCCATACTAGGCTTTTTCACTAACGTCATAAAGAAGTAACCGAAGTTAGTAAAGATGGAAGCTAATTGATCGGCAAAATCGTTTTTGGCTTCTGTTGTTTCGTTTGTCTCTTTTTCCTGAGCATGATCGGTACCGGTAGCTTGGGAAGGGATAGTCTCTTCTTCTTTGTTTGTTGAATCGACCTTTTCCTCAGGGGATTCTTCTGTTAATCGGTCATTATAGTCTTCGTTTTTTTCTAGTGGTGATCCACACTGCACACATAACGCTCCTGTCCCTGATTCATGGCCACAATGTTCACATTTCATAACTCCACACTCCATTTATTGAATAATAATTAAATGATACTATAAACAAATTCGGCAGGAAAGGACAAAAATAAATAAAAAGAAGGGAGAGGTACCCTTCTTTTACACTGGTTTATTCATTTTTATCCATTAGCTCAAGGTCAATGACTTGTTTTTCGCCATTTCGATATATTTCCAGTTTAACCGTATCACCGACTTTGGTCTCTGAATACATATATTTTCTAAGTTCCAGCGCTGTTGGTGTTTCGTGATCATCAATCTTCGTAATGACATCAAATTGCTGTAATCCGGCTTTTTCGGCAGGTGAGCCTGGTTCTACACTGGCTACGACCATACCATGATCAACGCCATCTGGAAGAATGACGTTATGGCGATATTGCATCGGAACTTGGTTTAATGTAGCCATACTAATACCAATAAATGGACGTTGCACTTTTCCATTGGTTTCTAGCTGTTCCATGATAGGTAGGGCAGTGTCAATAGGAATTGCAAAACCAATTCCCTCAACTTGGGTGCTGGCGATTTTCATAGAGTTAATACCAATTACTTCTCCAATAGAATCAACTAATGCCCCACCACTATTACCAGGATTGATTGCTGCATCTGTTTGAATAACCTCTGTGACCCAATCGGCTACCTGATCACCAGTTGTGTCGACTGACACAGATCGATTTAATCCACTAATAATCCCTTTTGTTAATGAATTGGCAAATTCCATACCTAATGGATTACCGATAGCAAATACGGTTTCTCCAACTTGTTTATCTTCCGTTGTTCCTAATGTAGCAACGCGGTTTACTTTTTCCCCGTCAATCTCAAGTACTGCCAAATCAGTTAATTCATCTGTTCCGAGGACTTTTGCTGGGATACGCTCATCGTTAGCTAATACGACCTCGACCTGCTCGGCACCATTTACGACGTGATGATTCGTAACGACATATGCTTTTCCATTTTCCTTTTTATAAATGATACCAGAGCCGGTTCCTGCTTCTTCACTGTTTGTCCAAATGCTTTGACGTTGTAAATTACTTACCCCTACCACTGCTTCCGAAACTTCTGCAATGTTTGTAGAACTGTCAGCATCCTCTGAGGCCATAGTAGTGATGACGTTTTGCCCAGAATGATGATTGCTGCCTTGTGCACCATCAGCCTTACTTGTATTTTCAAATGCTATGACATTCGTGAGGAGAAGTGCTAATAAAATGGCAACTGGGATTAAACCTCCCACTAAACCAAAAAAGAATGCCTTCATGTTAGAGGGACCTTTCGAGTTTTCTTTTTTCTCCTTTTTTTCCTTTGGTGTGGTATGTGGCTTGGTTAACCCTGGATCATCAAGCTGTTCTGCTTGGTAAGATGTATTATCATGATTTAATGAATGTTCTTGCTCATTTTGTGGATTATGTTGTTCATTGTTCTCCATAAAACATTCACCCTTTCTTAATCTATAGCTATAGCATACCCTTAAGGCTCGGCACAGCTTAGGTATAATTGTGGAATAAATGTGGAAATATGCAAAATTTATATTGTGTTTCTTTTATTTAATGGTAAAAGGGTTTAAAATTTTAGATGTGAACTCTATAAGAAAATAGTGTGGTGATGAGTATGAATTATCATATTGCAGTGATTGAAGACGACCCGAATATTCAGGCAATCGTCTCCGCCTTCCTTAAAAAAGAGGGATATGAAGTGACGGTAATGGATACGGCAGAAAAAGGGATGGAACTATGGGAAGCAAACCCTCCTGATATGTGGATTGTTGATATTATGCTACCAGGTATGGATGGCTACGAGTTTTGCCGGAAAATCCGAAATGATAGTGAAGTCCCAATCATTATTGTGTCTGCGAAGGATGAAGAAATTGATAAAATTCTCGGTCTAGAATTAGGTGGCGACGATTACTTAACCAAGCCATTTAGTCCGAGAGAGCTTATGGCACGTATTAAACGAATTTTTAGGCGATATCGTCCAGAGGAAAAACAGGAGCAACATGAAGGTAATCAGGTTATTGTCGATCGTTTAGTTATTGATAAGAATAACAGACGAGTCTTTTGGGATGAAGAAGAAAAAGATGTCACAACAAAAGAATTTGATATGCTGCTTTTATTTGCCCAAAATGTCAATCGAGCCTTTTCTCGAGAGGAGCTTTTAACACGGGTTTGGGGGGATGATTATTTTGGTAGTGATCGAGCAGTGGATGATTTAGTCAAACGGATTCGAAAAAAACTACAAGAGCTACCACTAGAGACGGTATGGGGTTTTGGATACCGACTCAGGGATAAAGAGGAATAGCGATGAAGCTTCAATATCAATTAAATGCGGCATTTACAGCGTTACTACTTATCATTATGGCTGTTACGTTTTACGTTGTGTATTCATTAATACTAAATTTATTAATTCAAGATGAACAAAGACAGCTAGAGCAAAAAGGTGAGATTATTGTAAGTGTATTAGATGAAGCATTCATATCAAGGGAGAATTTAAGAGGCTTCAATGAATTTTTACAAGAACAGGATTTACAATTATTCTTGTATGATCGCGGGCAAAATACGGTACATTTCTCTACCCTACCGACTTCTGTTGTTACAGGATTATTTATGAATAATGATTTCAGCAATCCTAATGAAGAGCTATGGGAATACGGTAATGAGAAATATGTGACCTCTCGTATTCTAATTGTGCCACAAAGTCTTGGGTTAGAATTGATTTTACTTACGCCATTACAGGATCTACAAATTGTGCAACAGGATTTTATTGTACGGATGTTAATTGTTTTCCTTATTGGAGCGCTTGTTGCAATTGGTCTCAGTTACTTTTTAACTAGAAAATTAGTAACACCGCTAACTAGGCTTAAATATCAATTGAAGAAAATTGAGAATAGGAATTTTGATGAGGTAGAACCGATTCAGGCATCAGGGGAAGTAAAAGAGGTTGCACAGAGTGTTTATGATATGGCAAATGAGTTACAGCGCTATATCAGTACACAACGAACGTTTTTCCAAAATGCTAGTCATGAATTAAAAACCCCACTAATGACTATTCAAGGCTATGCGGAAGGGATAAAGGAAAAGATTTTTGAAGCAGAGGAAGAGGAAAAAGGTCTTGAGGTTATCGTTTCGGAGGTAAATCGACTGAAGAAGATTATTAATGAAATGATATTACTTGCGAAGCTGGAGAGTGAAGAGATTTCCTATCATCAAGAAAAAATAGCATTAACAGATTTAATCAATAAAGTCATGGAACGGGCCTTACCTATTGCAACCGAAAAGGGTGTCACACTTCAGCAGCAGGTAGAGGAGCAGCTTTATCTAATAGGAGATGAAGAAAGAATTTTACGTGCTTTGTTAAATCTGACCTTTAATGGTGTTCGCCATGGACAACGTCAGCTGCTTATTACAGCACAAGAGAGTAATGGACAAGTGCAAATCATAATTGAAGATGATGGGGAGGGGATTTCTGACGAATTAATGCCACATATTTTCCACCGTTTTGTTAAAGGTAAGAATGGAGAGACGGGATTAGGTCTTGCCATTGCAAGGGCTATAATTGAACAATCCAATGGAAAAATTGAAGCTAGTAGGTCCAATCTAGGCGGGGCTAAATTTACATTAAGTTTTACAAGGGATTGACATTGTTAACTGTCGTCATGATGGATGAATTTAAGATGGGCTTAACGTTGGGGTAAATGAGCCCGAGTGTGAGGGAGATGAGCCCGAACTTGGGGTAAATGAGCCCGAGTGTGAGAGAGATGAGCCCAACCTGGGAGCACATGAGCCCGAGTGTGAGAGAGATGAGCCCGAACTTGGGGTAAATGAGCCCGAGTGTGAGAGAGATGAGCCCAACGTTGGGGTAAATGAGCCCGAGTGTGAGGAAGATGAGCCCAACGTTGGAGCACATGAGCCCGAACGCGAGAAAGATGGGCCCGAACTTGGGGTAAATGAGCCCAAGCGCGAGAGAGATGAGCCCAAGCGCGAGAGAGATGAGCCCAACGTTGGGGTAAATGAGCCCGAACGCGAGAAAGATGGTCCCACCCCGGTAGCACATGAGCCCGAGCGCGAGGGAGATGAGCTCACCCCCGGGATAAATGAGCCCGAGCGTGAGAAAGATGAGCCCAAACCCAGAGCACATGAGCCCGAGCGCGAGAAAGATGATCCCACCCCGGGAGCACATCAGCCCAAACCCGAGAAAGTGCACCCACCCCCGGGAGCACATGAGCCCGAGCGCGAGAAAGATGATCCCACCCCGGGAGCACATCAGCCCAAACCCGAGAAAGATGCACCCACCCCCGGAGCACATGAACCCAAGCACTCGATAAAAATAAAAAGACAGTATTCACGATATATGATATAATAATCTAGTTTGATTCAGTCGGATACAAGAGGAGCGTACTTTTTATGCAATTAAGAGAAGATATTCGTAATATCGCAATTATTGCGCACGTTGACCATGGTAAAACAACATTAGTAGACCAATTACTGAAGTACTCTGGTACTTTTCGTGAAAACGAGCAAGTAGACGAACGTGCAATGGATTCCAATGATATTGAGCGTGAACGTGGAATTACGATTTTGGCGAAAAATACAGCAATTAGCTATAACGATAAAAGAATTAACATCTTAGATACACCAGGACACGCAGACTTCGGTGGAGAGGTAGAGCGTATCCTGAAAATGGTTGATGGTGTAGCTCTAGTAGTAGATGCTTACGAAGGAACTATGCCGCAAACACGATTCGTGTTAAAAAAGGCACTTGAGCAAAAATTAACACCAATTGTCGTGTTAAACAAAATTGACCGACCTAATGCAAGACCAGAAGAAGTAGTTGATGAAGTATTAGATTTATTTATTGAATTAGGAGCGGATGATGAGCAATTAGAGTTCCCGGTTGTATATGCATCTGCACTTAATGGTACTTCAGGCTACGAGCCAGATGGTCAACAAGAAACAATGGATCCAATATTCCAAACGATTATTGAACATATTCCTGCACCACAGGATAACCGTGATGAGCCATTACAGTTCCAAGTGACATTGCTTGATTACAATGACTATGTTGGACGTATTGGGGTTGGACGTGTTGTACGTGGAACGATTAAGGTAGGACAACAGGTTGTTGTTATTAAGAAGGACGGCACACAGAAGAACTTCCGTATAAGCAAGTTGTTTGGTTTCTTTGGTCTGAAAAGGATGGAAATTGAAGAAGCAATTGCTGGGGATATTGTCGCAATCTCAGGACTTGAGGACTTAAATGTCGGTGAAACGATTTGTCCACAGGATCATCCAGATCCACTACCTGTATTACACATTGACGAGCCGACTTTACAGATGACGTTTGTTACAAATAATAGTCCATTTGCTGGTCGTGAAGGGAAGTACATTACTTCTCGTAAAATTGAAGAACGTCTAATGAAACAGCTTGAGACTGATGTAAGCTTACGTGTAGACCCTACAGAATCTCCAGATGCATGGATTGTTTCTGGTCGTGGTGAATTGCACCTGTCCATTTTAATTGAGAATTTGCGCCGTGAAGGTTATGAGCTACAATTATCAAAACCAAAGGTTATTCTTAAAGAAATTGATGGTGTGCTTTGTGAGCCAGTTGAACGAGTACAAGTGGATGTTCCAGAAGAGCATACAGGTGCAATAATGGAATCCTTAGGTGCACGTAAAGGTGAAATGCTCGATATGGTCAACCATGGTAATGGTCAGGTTCGCCTAGAATTCAAGGTTCCTTCACGTGGATTAATTGGATATTCTACAGAATTTATGTCTCAAACTCGTGGATATGGTATTCTAAACCATACATTTGAGGCTTATGAGCCGGTTATTAAAGGTCAAGTTGGAGGAAGACGCCAGGGAGTACTTGTTGCTTTAGAGAATGGTAAAGCATCTACTTATGGAATTATGAACCTTGAAGACCGCGGAATCATTTTTGTTGAACCTGGTACAGAGGTTTATGCTGGTATGATTGTTGGGGAGCATAACCGCGAAAATGATCTAACTGTTAATATTACGAAAGAGAAGCATCTAACTAACGTTCGTTCCGCTACGAAAGACCAGACATCAACCATTCGTAAAACGAGAACGATGTCACTGGAAGAAGCGATTGAATACTTGAACGATGATGAGTACTGTGAAGTAACACCAGAATCCATCCGTTTACGTAAGAAAATATTAAATAAAAATGAACGTGAAAAAGCGGCAAAGCGTGAGAAGCAAGTTTAATGTTTAATTAGAGGATATCAGTGGGGAACTACCATTGATATCCTCTTTTTTCATTAGGTAGGTGGATTATACTTATAAAATCAAGATAACTCCTTTACAATGGAATAAAATACTATTGGAGGAGTGGTTGACCATTCGTATATTTCTATCACTGATTATGTTATGTATCTTAATAGGCTGTTCTAATCCAAATGATTCGGTCCAACAAACCAAACCAACGGAAAATAATCTGACGTATGAAGTAGTTATGACCAACTTACAAGAGCCGTGGGAAATCGAAATGCAAAACAATCAGTTTTTCATCAGTGAGCGTAATGGTTTTATTGTGGAAATCGCAGATGGAGACATGAGGCGAATACCTGTAGCATTAGAAAAAACGCTATCGAACCAGCCGGAAGCAGGTCTGTTAGGCATAGCTATTCCTAGTGAAAATGGGGATAGAGCTTATGCCTATTATTCGTACGCTGATGACGAAGTGTATTATCAACGCGTCGTAGAAATAAAGCGAACAAAGGATCAGTGGGAAGAAAGGAAAGTATTGCTCGATCAAATTCCTGGAGGACAGTATCATCAAGGCGGTCGTATCCAGATAGGTCCCGATGATAAACTATATATTACAACGGGAGATGCGTCTATTCCAGAGTTAGCACTGGATGTAGCAAGCTTAGCAGGAAAAATTCTGCGCATGAATTTGGATGGCTCTGTACCATCGGATAATCCATTTCCGAATAGCTATATCTATTCTTATGGTCATCGAAATCCTCAAGGGTTAGCTTGGGATTCGGATGGCAACTTGTTTGCAACGGAACATGGTCAAACTGCCCTCGATGAGATTAATCAAATTGAAAAAGGACATAATTATGGTTGGCCAGTGATTGAGGGAGATGAAACAAGCGAAGGGATGGAGACCCCAATTGTACATTCAGGAGAAGATACATGGGCTCCTTCGGGTATGAGCTACCTGGATGAATTATTTTATTTTGCGTCATTACGTGGGGAAGGAATACGGCAATTTGACCCAAATACAAAGCAGGTTAAGCTTGTTTTTTCAGATGTAGGCAGAGTACGAGATGTTTTAGCTACGGATAAAGGGTTCTATGCTATTAAGAATAATACAGATGGACGTGGTACCCCTGCCGAAGATGATGACAAACTTTTATTTATACCACGAGATATGTTGAAAGAGCTTCCTTCTGAATAAGGAGCTCTTTTTTAATTAGAAGCAATCGGAATAGCGTTCCTCATCATTAATGGTAATACCAATAATCTTTAAGGAAAAGATAAAAAAATAAAATGAAAACATTTACAAAACTTGTATATACAAGTATACTGTGGATATTAAGGTCAACATGTATATACAAGTTAAAAATGAAAGGGGATTCATTCCTATGGCAAATAGAGAAGAGCAATTGATATATGCACCTATAAGTGGGAAAATTGTTCCATTAGAACAAGTTCCAGATCCTACTTTTGCAGAAAAGATGATGGGTGACGGAATTGCCATTGAACCAACTGAAGGAAAAGCAGTTGCACCTTTTGATGGAGAAGTAATCCAAGTTTTTCCGACAAAACATGCAATTGGGATGGTATCAAGCCTTGGAGTAGAAGTGTTAATCCATATTGGCTTAGAAACCGTTGAGCTTAATGGAGAAGGCTTCGAGACGCATGTTAAAGCTGGTGACAAACTTAAAGCAGGGGACATATTGGTTACTTTTGATGTGGATTTGATCCGTAAAAAAGCAAAAAGCACGATAACACCAATCATCATTACCAATGGAGAACAGTTCGCCCCTGTAACGAAGACGGAAGAGAAAGATGTTGTGGCATTAGATTCTGTCCTATTGGGAACAAAGGTAATAGATTCACCTACAGCGTCTAAAAAGAAAGCGAATTCATCGATGAAATATAGTCAAGAAGCTGGAGATATTGTAGCTGCAGTTGGTGGCGTGGATAATATTGCCGGTGCAACACATTGTGTAACAAGACTTCGCTTTGCCTTACATGATGAAGCAAAAGTGGATATTGCGGCTCTGGAGAACCTTGATATTGTAAAGGGATCATTCTCCGCAAACGGTCAGTTTCAAGTCGTAATTGGTCAAGGTACCGTGGATAACGTGTATGCTGCCATGGTCAAAGATACTGGTATAAAAGCGTCATCTAAGGATGATGTAAAAGCACTTGGAAGTAGCAAGCAAAATCCGCTACAACGTGCAATTAAAACATTAGCAGATATTTTTATTCCCATTCTACCAGCGATTGTAACAGCTGGTTTGCTTATGGGGATTAACAATATATTAGTTAACCCACTATTTTCGGAACAATCCGTCGTGGAGATGTATCCATCATGGGCTGGTATTGCAGAGATGATTAATATTATTGCAAATACTGCCTTTACCTTCTTACCAGCTTTAATTGGTTGGTCTGCAGCGAAGCGATTCGGTGGAAGTGAATTGTTAGGTATGGTACTTGGGTTAATCCTAGTTCATCCTGATTTAATGAATGCATGGGGATATGGTTCAGCATTAACAGAAGGATCGATTCCTACATGGAACCTATTTGGATTGGAAGTAGAAAAGGTTGGTTACCAAGGTCAAGTATTACCCGTATTAATTGCTTCTTGGTTATTAGCAAAAATTGAGCTGTTTTTAAGAAAACGCGTAGTGGAATCATTACAGTTATTAGTGGTGGCACCTATAGCCTTATTAATTACCGGATTCTTAGCATTTATCATTATTGGACCTATTACGTTTACAATTGCTTCTTGGCTTACGGACAGTCTAGTTCACGTATTTGATACATTCCCAATTATTGGGGGATTATTATATGGTGGCCTATATGCTCCATTAGTTATTACTGGAATGCATCATACGTTCCTAGCAGTGGATTTACAATTAATTGGTAGCACAGGAACGACATTCCTATGGCCTATTTTAGCATTATCTAACATCGCTCAAGGTGCGGCTGTATTCGGTATTATGCTTGCTGCAAAAGATGAAAAGCTAAGAGGCCTAGCGGGAACTTCTGGTGTGTCTGCATGGCTTGGAATAACAGAGCCTGCAATGTTTGGTGTTAATATACGTTATCGTTATCCATTCATTGCCGCAATTATTGGTACTGCCATTGCCGGTGCTTTTATCACCTTCCGTGGAGTACAGGCAAGTTCAATTGGTGTAGGTGGAATTCCTGCTCCATTATCTATCTTACCGGAGGGTTGGCTTTCATTTGGAATTGGAATGGCAATCGTTATTATCGTACCATTCATTATTACTTTCTTAATCGCCAAAAGTAAACTATCGAGATAAAGATCAGCTTAGGAGTGAATAGTATGCAGCAAGAACCATGGTGGAAAAAAGCGGTAGTCTATCAAATTTATCCGAAAAGCTTTCGGGATACAACAGGCAATGGATTAGGAGATATTAGAGGTATTATCGAAAAGCTGGACTATTTAAATACATTAGGTGTCGACGTACTATGGTTGACACCTATTTACAAGTCTCCACAAAAAGACAATGGATATGATATTAGTGACTATTTCTCTATTGAGCCAGCGTATGGCACAATGGAGGATTTTGAGGAACTGTTAGCGGAAACACATAAGCGTGGAATGAAATTGATTATGGATTTAGTTATCAATCACACATCGACAGAACATACTTGGTTTAAGCAAGCAGCTTCATCTAAAGACAATCCTTATCGCGATTTCTATATTTGGAAGGATTCAATTGACGGGAAAGAGCCGAATAATTGGCTCTCTAAATTTGGCGGATCTGCTTGGGAATATGATGAGAAAACAGAACAATATTATTTACACCTTTTCGATGTTACCCAAGCAGACTTAAATTGGGAAAATGAAAAGCTAAGAAAAGAAGTCATTAACATGATCCATTACTGGGCGGATAAAGGGATTGATGGATTCCGTCTTGATGTAATTAATTTAATATCGAAGAATCAAGATTTTCCGAATGATTCCACTGGTGATGGTAGAAAATTCTATACGGATGGTCCGAGAATTCACGAGTATTTACATGTACTAAATAAAGAGGCTTTCAGTCCATATAACATGATGACGGTTGGTGAAATGTCTTCAACTACATTGGAAAACTGTGTGTTATATACGAAGCCAGAAAGACAGGAATTGGATATGACGTTTCAATTCCATCATTTGAAAGTGGATTATCCGAATGGCGAAAAATGGACAAAGGCTCCTTTTGACTTCTTATCATTAAAGAAAATACTATCCGACTGGCAGGTAGGCATGCATGAGGGGGGAGGCTGGAATGCGTTATTCTGGTGTAACCATGACCAACCTCGTGTCGTTTCAAGATTTGGAAATGATCAAGAATATCGAGTGGAATCGGCTAAAATGCTCGCCACAACGATCCATATGATGAAAGGAACCCCGTATATTTATCAAGGTGAAGAAATTGGTATGACCAATCCAAACTTCCAGGATATTCATGATTATCGGGATGTAGAGTCTCTTAATGCGTTTAAGATTTTAAAAGAAAAAGGAAAATCTGATGATGAGATTATCGCGATTTTAAATCAAAAGTCTCGAGATAATTCCAGAACGCCTATGCAATGGTCATCAGAAGTCAATGCCGGATTCACGAAAGGAACACCTTGGATTCAACCAGCAAGTAATTACCGAGAAATCAATGTGGAGAAAGAGCTTCAGGAGACGAATTCTATTTTCAATCATTATCAGAATTTAATTGCATTAAGGAAAGAATATGATATTATAACTTTTGGGGACTATCAACTATTGCTGGATGATGATCGTCAAATATTTGCTTATACACGTAATTGGAACGGAGAACAATTAATAGTGGTGAACAACTTCTATGGTAAGGAAGCTAAGGTGGAGCTTCCTATTGATTGGAAGGATAATACGATCATTTTGCTATCCAATTATCCAGATTCACCGAATGCATCTAGGTTTACTTTAAGACCATATGAGTCTATCGTGTATTATGTAAAATAAGAAGAGGGGCTTAAATGCAAAGGAAATATGTCACGATATATGAGGATATCGCGAATAAAATTGATTCTAAACAATGGCAAGCAAATGAAATGCTACCTTCTGAAAATGAATTAGCTAGTGACTATCATACTTCAAGAGAAACAGTAAGAAAGGCACTAAATTTATTAGCGCAAAACGGCTATATTCAAAAAATTCAAGGGAAGGGCTCTATGATATTGGACGTAAATAAATTTTCCTTTCCAGTATCGGGTATTGTCAGCTTTAAAGAATTGGCAACGAATTTGAAGCTGGATAGTAATACCTATGTAAAGTCCATAGCGTATCTAGATAAAAGCCATCCAGTTTATCGGAAATTAAAGATCGATAACCATCGGGTGTGGGGAACAACAAGAGTCCGCGAAATATCAGGGGAAAAGATCATTTTGGATAAAGATTACTTCTCTGATCAATTTGTTCCACTTTTATCAGAGGACATCTGTAAGAAGTCAATTTATGAGCACCTCGAGAATGAACTGGGACTTTCCATTGGATTTGCTCAAAAGGAAATCGTTGTAGAAGAATTAACGGAAGAGGATAGAACCTTGTTAGATGTAAAAGGGTACTCCTTAATCGTTGTCATTAAAAGTTTAGTCTATTTGGAAGATGCTAGCCTGTTTCAATATACGGAGTCAAGACATAGACCAGATAAGTTCCGGTTTATCGATTTTGCTAGACGAGTGAAGTAAATGGGGATGTCTCTAAAGAGGTGCTCCTGACCCTAAAGAGACATCCTTATTTCATTTAAATGGAGGGTTAATCGTGAAAAAGGCATGGTGGAAGGAATCTGTAGTGTATCAAATATATCCTCGCAGCTTTCGTGATAGTAATGGTGACGGAATTGGCGATATTAACGGGATTATAGAAAAGATAGATTATCTAAAGGATTTAGGAATTGATGTCATTTGGCTTTCACCAGTCTATCAATCTCCCAATGATGATAATGGTTATGATATCTCAGACTATCAGCAAATCATGAATGATTTTGGGACAATGGAAGACTGGGAAAAGCTACTAGATGCGATTCATTCCCGTGATATGAAATTAATTATGGATTTAGTTGTCAACCATTCTTCTGATGAACATTATTGGTTTACAGAATCAAGAAAATCGAAAGACAATCCTTATCGTGATTATTATATTTGGCGACCAGGAAAAGACGGTAAGGAGCCGAATAATTGGGAATCTACTTTTAGTGGATCTGCATGGGAACTAGATTCGGTCACCGATGAGTATTATTTACATATCTTTAGTAAAAAACAGCCTGATTTAAATTGGGAAAATCCTAAGCTTCGGCAAGAAATTTATGACATGATGAAATGGTGGTTAGATAAGGGAATTGATGGCTTCCGCATGGATGTTATCAATTTCATCTCAAAAGTACCAGAATTACCAGATGCGCCTAATCCGAATGGGGAAAAATATGTATCGGGCAGCCGTTATTTCATGAATGGACCAAGAATTCATGAGTTCCTCCAAGAAATGCATCGGGAAGTGTTAGCAGGCTATGACATCATGACTGTTGGTGAGATGCCTGGAGTAAATGTCGAAGAAGCAACATTATATACTAATTTAGAGCGAAATGAGCTACAAATGGTATTTCAATTCGAACATATGGATTTAGACTCTGGACCAGGTGGAAAGTGGAATTTAAAGCCATTAGATTTGCGGGATTTAAAACAAAGTATTACGAAATGGCAAACAGGACTACACGGTGTAGGCTGGAATAGCCTTTATTTGAATAATCACGATCAACCGAGGGTTGTCTCCAGATTCGGTGATGATCAACATTATCGAGTAGAATCAGCTAAAATGCTAGCAACGTTCCTTCATATGCTTCAAGGCACTCCTTATATTTATCAAGGAGAGGAAATCGGTATGACCAATGTTCGTTTTGAGTCCATTGATGAATATAAAGATATTGAAATCCTGAACATGTATAAAGAGAAAGTAATCGATGGAAATGAAAATCCTGAAAAGGTAATGGAGTCGATTTATGTAAAAGGAAGAGACAATGCACGTACACCGTTTCAGTGGGATAGTAATGAAAATGCTGGATTCACAACAGGTGAGCCGTGGATTAAAGTAAATCCGAATTATAAAGAGATTAACGCAGAAGCGGCCGTGAAGGATCCTAATTCTATTTACCATTATTACCGAGAATTAATTCAGTTAAGGAAAAAGTATGAGATTATTGTTTATGGTGATTATCAATTACTTCACCCTGAGAGTCAGCAAGACTTCTCTTACTTGAGAACATGGAATGGCAAGAAGCTACTTGTCATTACTAATTTTACAGACAAAGAAATAGAATGGACATTACCAGAGAATATGGATTTTATCCCAAAGGAAAAGTTAATCGGTAACTATCCAGACCACAATAGTCTAGAAGTAACCTCGATCAATCTAGGGCCCTACGAGGCAATGGTTTTCTTAGGTGAATAATAATAGTATCACAAAGAAAGAGGAAATAAACGTTTGTTTATTTCCTCTTGTTACTTTTTTTTCGATCTGGAATATATTTCGTGTAATATGCTGCAAAAATTAACGTAATGAGGGCAAGTCCCCATGTAACGATACCAGTCCATGGTAAATCGATTCTTAATCCAATGAAGATAATAATTGCAGTGATAAGAAGAAAAATCGACGTTAAGTAGCGTTTCATTATTTACACCTCAAATGGGATTTAACCATTAGATAATAAAGTATATGTTCATTATATACTACTATACTATTGCTGTGTGAGTCTAAAGTCCTGTTTCACTGTCTTGCAATAGTATAGTAAATTACTATTCTTCTATAATGGTTTTTGGCTTACGAGCTAAGCAAAGAATACCAGCGATTAAATATAAGATTCCACTTAGAATGCCGCCGCCAGCAGTAAGGATAACATAAACTACACCAGTTGTAATAAAGATGACACCAGCTGCAACTGGATGCTTATTTCCTTTTAAGAGAACCATTGCAACAATACCTAGAATGATTGCTAAAATAGGCATGATAACTAGTAATATCCCTGGTGAGGCAAGGTTCAGATTAAAGAATTCCTCCAGTATATCGATGTCCGATGGCGTTAATTGAAACTCATCTTGATTATCCATCATATAATCCTTTAAGTAATCTTTATTATTCTCCATCCATAATCTTAATGCGCCCATTGCGATTGAAAAAACATAAAATACAGCTCCGATAATTCCAAGTGTATATTCTGCTGTACGTTTCAAATCATATTCCCCCTTTATACATAACAACTATTATTCTATACGAAAATAGTGTTCTATAGTTTCATTTTTTTAATTTTGTTCTTGCTTTAAAATATAGAATTATCCGAAAACATAATCTATAATGAACGTAAAAGGGATTAGAGGTGAGATGTATGCGTGAAGTCGTTATTGTAGACGGGGTTCGCACGGCAGTTGGTCGAAAAGGCGGTGCCTTATCTCATTACCGCTCAGATGATTTAGCAGCTGTTGTTTTAACAGAATTAATGACACGTACAAACGTGAATAAACGTGAAGTAGAGGATATAATTTTAGGCTGTGTTACCCAAGTCAATGAGCAAGGTGGAAATATTGCCCGCACCGCGGCTCTTATTGCAGGTTTCCCAATACATGTTCCGGGGGCTACGATTGACAGACAATGTGGATCCAGCCAACAAGCTATTCATTTCGGAGCGCAAGCAATTGCCTCAGGTGATATGGACATGGTCATTGCTGGTGGAATAGAGAGTATGACTAGGGCTCCTATGTTCTCGAATATAGGGAAGACAAAGCCGAGTGGTAAGCTATTAGAACGCTATGAAATTGTGAACCAAGGAGTTTCATCTGAGAAAATTGCAGAAAGATGGGGATTTACCCGGGAACAATTAGATGATTACGCTTTATCTAGTCACCAGAAGGCATTAAAAGCAATAGAAATGGGAAAATTTGATGCAGAAATTATGCCTGTTGAAGTTGAGGATCAGGAGGGAAATTGGAAGGAATTTAAAGTGGATGAAGGACCAAGAGCAGATACATCGTTAGAAGCACTATCTAATTTGAAGCCAGTTTTCCAAGAAAATGGCATGATTACAGCAGGGAATTCCAGTCAGATGAGTGATGGAGCTAGTGCGGTATTGCTGATGTCAAAAGAAAAAGCAGATGCACTAGGTATCAAAGCTAAGGCGAGAATAGTGGCTCGAGCTGTTGTTGGTTCTGACCCAACACTAATGCTAACAGGACCAATACCTGCCACTAAAATCGTATTAGAGAAAGCAGGTTTAGCAATAAAGGATATTGATCGATATGAAGTAAATGAGGCCTTCGCACCAGTCCCACTTGCATGGCTAAAAGAAACGGGAGCAGATCCAATGAAGCTCAATGTAAATGGAGGTGCCATTGCCCTAGGACACCCACTAGGTGCAACTGGAACAAAGCTAATGACAACATTACTTTATGAGCTAGAGCGCATAAAAGGTCGATACGGGTTATTAGCTATTTGTGAAGGAATGGGTATGGCTAATGCGACCATTATTGAGAGAATAGAATAGTATCGAATGAAACAGCTGCTTTCATTTAAAAGTAGTTGTTTTTTATTGGACGGGTGCAGGAAGCTGATGGCTGAACGTTGCGTTTAATTCGTGTAAGTATCCAGTAATCTAAGATAATAAAAGATGATTACTATACTATCCATTCCAACTAAATACTGTGGTACAGGCTGTAGAAAAATGTTGAAAATTAATATTATTTGAAAGGATTACCTGCCTCCCGTGTTATAATGAATGAAAAGTATGAGAGGTAGAGGTCTATGGCAAAGGGGAGATTAATAGGGGTATTTGTGTTATTAAGCATGCTGTTATTCTCATGTGGAATAAAAACATCAGAGGAAGATGTTGATAATGCACGAACTGCAAGTTCCCACGTAGAGAAAGTGAAAGCGTCTAGGGAACCGAAAGAGCAAGTGGAAGTGAAGCAAGAAATAGCAATCACAGCAATTGGAGATATGTTAATTCATAGTAGTGTTTATGATGATGCCTGGAATGATACTGGTTATGATTTTACACCTATGCTAGAAAAGGTGAAGCCATTTATAAGTGATGCGACTATTTCCATAGCTAACCAAGAGACGATGATTGGCGGAACCGAATTAGGGCTCTCTACTTATCCAGCATTTAATAGCCCGCAAGAAGTAGGAGATGCATTGAAATGGGCTGGTGTTAACGTCGTATCACTTGCCAATAATCATACATTGGACCGTGGAGAGGAAGCAATACAACGAGCGATTCAGCATTGGGAAACAATTGATATGATGTACACAGGTTCTTATAAAAGTGAGCAAGATCGAGAAGAGCTTCGTGTGATGGAAACGGAAGAAGGGGTATCTGTTGCCTTTTTATCCTATACCTATGGCACGAATGGAATTCCGGTTCCTGAGGGAAAAGGGTACTTAGTAAACTTGATTGATCAAGAACTGATTGCATCAGAAATAGAAGCAGCCAAGAAGAAGGCGGATGTTATCGTATTGAGTCTGCACGTTGGTAATGAATATGAGCGGATGCCTAATCAAGCTCAAAAGGATTTAGTACAATTTGTAGCGGATCAAGGAGCGGATGTTGTACTAGGACACCATCCCCATGTCCTGCAACCAGTGGATTGGGTTATAGGAGAGGATGGAAATCGTACATTAGTTATTTATTCTTTAGGAAATTTTCTCTCAGGACAGGATGAATTTTATCGCCAAATTGGTGGGGTATTTAAGTTTCATGTAACGAAAACATTATCAGATGGAAAAACCGAAATAGAGGTTCATTCCCCTGAATTTCTACCAACCTATGTGAAGTATGAACAGGGGAGAGGATATGAGGTAATCCCGATGTTTCAGTTAACGAATCAAGAATTACCTAATGCACATAACCATTATGAAGAAATAAAAGCCCATATGTCACAATGGGTACCAGAGTTGAAGTTTATTGAAAATGAAAAAGAAGATGAGAGCTAGCCTCTAGTCTCATCTTCTTTAAGTTTATTTCGTTATTTTATATTTTTTGTTTAATATAAATTTAACTGTATATAGTACAACACCTACCACAGCAAAGCTTAATACAGGAATACTAATCTCCATTCCGAAGCTCGGGAAGATGAATGGAATGAGTACTAACAACCCAATGCATAATGTACAAATAACCCATAATTTGAAAAACTCTACCCACTTTTTCGGTTTTTCATCTTTAAATAATGATTTTTTAATCCATTTGAACACAAGCACAATAAAAATATATAGTAACAGTAGATAGATTAGGATTATGGTAATAGCTGATCCAAGAGCAAAGGTAAATTCATTGGAACCTAAATTAAAGAAATGATACGCTCCAAAGCTGAGTATCCCGTATATCAAACTCAAAAATGCTAAAAAGTCGATTGCGATATAAACGCCAAACAAAATTGATGCTGATCTCTTTTCACTTGGGATTTCCGCAATTAACTCATCACAATACTTTTTCAAGTCATTACCAAATACTGCTTTTGCCGTCTTTCCTTCTTCCTGTGCATGTAATAAATGCTCCAACAGTTCAAATAATACCTCTTCGGTTTGTTGTTCGGATTTATTTCCGTTTAACCGAATATAGACAAGCATATCTTCATAGATTGCTAGGTTCTCTTCCGTAAGCTTTTCTCTCATTTCATTATTAATCTTAATAATATCTTTGGAATTCAATGCTACTCCTCCTCTATATCAATGATTTTGTCAACAGGATGTTTAATGTTTTCCCATTGGGTTTTAAACTCTTGTAATGCATGTAGGCCATGCTTTGTCAGATGGTAATATTTTCGCTTAGGGCCAACTTCGGATTTTTGCATCGTGCCTTCAATTAATTTTTCTTTTTGAAGGCGTAACAAGATGGGATAAATAGATCCTTCACTTACATCAGACAATCCGAATTCCTGTAATCGTACAGATAACTCATAGCCATATGTAGGCTGCTTTTGTATGATGGAAAGAATACAACCCTCTAATACGCCCTTAAGTAATTGACTCCTTAAAGACATGAATTTCACCTACCTTGTGTAACAAGATACCGACTTTGTTATAAGCTACCTTGCGATGCAAAGTAGCTTATTTATAGTATACTAACTTTTAATATGAATTACAACTATAATTTGATATTATAATAAATAGTAATGTAAAAGGGGATATTTCAATGGAATGGAAAAATATATACCGCGGATTAATGATGGGAGCAAGTGATGTTATTCCAGGGGTAAGTGGCGGTACAATTGCAGTCCTTTTAGGTATTTATGACCGATTAATTGCTTCTATAAATGGACTATTTAGCAAGGAGTGGAAAAAACACCTAGGTTTTCTCATTCCATTAGGTATTGGGATAGCAGGTGCAGTGCTATTATTAAGTCGATTAATTGAATGGTTATTTAAGGATTTTCCAGGACCGACTCAGTTTTTCTTTTTAGGGCTCATAATTGGTATTTTGCCTTATTTATTTCGTCAAGCTGATGTGAAGGCAAATTTTAAAGTAAACCATTATATACTACTAATCATTGGAGCAGTAATCGTTTCGGGTATGGTATTTCTGCATGAAAGCGAAGGGGTAGTTATAGAGGAGTTTACCTTATCTACATATGTTTTGTTATTTTTTTCCGGGTTTATTGCTAGTGCTGCTATGATTTTACCTGGTATTAGCGGTTCATTTATTCTGCTAGTAATGGGTGTTTATGCTACAGTAATTAGTGCGATTAGTAATCTTCAATTAACGATTATCGCTGTTGTTGGATTGGGAATTGTTCTTGGTATCCTGACGATGAGTAAGCTTATTCACTACTTTTTTAAGCATTATCGTAGTGGAACGTTTGCTTTAATTATTGGACTAGTCATTGGCTCAATAGTTGTTGTATTTCCAGGCTGGCCAGAATCTACTCCCTTCTTATTATTAAGTGTAGTGACTTTTGCAGGCGGTTTATTTGTAGCGTATGTACTAGGAAGAGTGGAATATAAGGAGTAAGCAATTCATAAGACAAACGTTTGTTTAATCGTTACAATAAGGATGGAAAAGGAGAGATAGCATGGAACACATTCAATCAATGGATAAATTCAATGAAGTAATTCAAAGTGATAAACCAGTAATCATCAAATTCTTTGCTGATTGGTGTCCGGACTGCAAGAGAATGGACATGTTTATAGACGGGATTTTAGATGAGTTTAATAATTATGCCTGGTATGAAGTAAATACAGATGAGCTAGAAGGAATCGCACAAACCTATGAAGTAATGGGTATTCCAAGTATTTTGATTTTCCAAAATGGAGAAAAGCTTGCCCATCAACATAGTGCCTATACGAAAACACCTGAGTCTGTTACAGAGTTCCTACATCAACAATTAGGTTAATAAACAGACGAGATGTAGTACGATAATAAACCTAATCACGCCGTTATGAGGTAATTAGGTTTATTTTTTATTAGTTAGTTGGTAGTTTATTTAACCACGGTTTCGGATAGAACTTTATTTATTAAACCAATTCAAACGATAAATCGCCACTTTCCTTAAAACTTATTTTGGAATTTCTTAATAAAAATTGGTTAGATAGGCTTTTTCTGTTTTTTAATTGATAAATATCCATAAAAGTGGCTTTATTAACACCACTGTAATGAATGTTCATGATGGCTTGTGGATTGGTTAACCCTTGTGTTGTAGGGGCATTACTGGAATTACCCCATTCAATTAGAAAAGGTAGCATTTCATCCTCTACATGATATTTCGGAAACAGCATCCTCCAAGTCAATAATGTTCCATCAGGCCGTAGTCTTTCACCAGAAAAAGGACCATCAAAGGGAATATTGTTCGCTTGAAAATGCTTCTTATACTCGTCCATTTGATTGGTACGGAGAGCAAATTGGAATGGGCCAGGCTTATTCTGGTCTAGCCGATAAACTAAATGTTTGATTAAGGGGTTATCACTCTCACTCGCTTTATCGTAATCCTGTATCCCAAGCCATTCAATATAGCTTTCATTTGAAAAATAGGCAAGGTAATTGTACGTTCCCCAATTTTCGTGCTCTCCACCCTTAATGGCTTTAATTGCCATACGTTTATGATAGTTTTCACTCGCTTCTTCAGCATTTTTTCCAGCAATGACAATATGATCAAGTGCTAACAAAACAATCCCTCCTTTATATGTAATCATTATTTACTGAAATAAATGGGAAAGCAATTATTTTAATCGATAGTTTCTCATTACTTTTTAATCTTTGTTTGTTATAGTAAACGAAAAGAACGGATATGTGGGTGATGAAATGGACCAACCAGTCATACTTATTGTGGAAGATGAGGAAAAGCTAAGTAGAGTAATACAGCTTGAATTAGAATATGAAAGCTATCTTACTGAGATTGTAGATAATGGTAAAGATGCATTAAGGCTTATGCAAGAGAAAGAGTGGGATTTAGTATTGCTGGATATTATGATCCCTGAATTAAGTGGCTTAGAAGTACTTCGTAGAATTAGACGTACAGATGAACGTACACCAATCATCCTTCTAACTGCGAGGGACGCTGTCCATGATAAAGTAAGCGGCTTAGACTTAGGTGCTAATGATTATGTTACAAAGCCGTTCCAAATCGAAGAATTATTAGCAAGAATCCGTGTGCATCTTAGAAAGCCTGTTATAGAAAGTACTGTAAAGAAGAATACACTCTCTGTTGGGGATTTAATTGTCGATTTGGATGCACATGAAGTTATGCGTGCAGGAAATAAAATCGAACTCACTCCAAGAGAATTTGATTTGCTCGTGTGTTTATTAAAGAATAAGAATATCGTGCTATCACGAGATCAATTAATTGAACAGGTGTGGGGATTTGATTATTTTGGCGAGACAAATGTAGTGGATGTATATGTTCGGTACCTCCGTCAAAAAATTGAAAAAGGATATTCGAAACAGTATATTCAAACCGTACGTGGTGTCGGATATTCTATAAAGGATTCCTAGTATGAAGCTACGAACCAAGATACAGTTGTTTACAAGTTTTTTTATGTTCCTGTTTATTTTAATGATAAACGCTTCGATTTACTATTTGTTTTACCAGAATTCTGTTGAAACGGAGCTAACCGAACTAACCGAACAAACAAATACTGTAATAGCAACGGTTAATGAAAATCCTGAAATACCACCTGGGGAGTTGATAAAGGCTTTTTTGCCAGCTGATGGAATCATACGAGTCTATCCGGAATCGGGGGATCCTCTCGTTCATTCGAAGTCAGCGGATTATTTTGACCTTCCAGGGGGATATGGTACATCAGAGGTACGGGAAGTGATTACCTTTGAAGGGAATCGATATGCTACGGTTTCTAAACCAATCATTTGGAATGACGGGGACATCGTTACTCTTCAAGTATACAAAGAGCTAGTTGCGTTAACTGCTAATATGAAAAATCTATTTTATGTGTTAACCATTGCTTCGATTATCATCATCATTCCCATCATTATTGCTGGGAATCTATTGGCTCGATTTTTGCTTCAACCCATAAAATCACTAATCAGTACGATGAAAGAAAATATGAAATATGGGAAGTGGAAAAAAATCGAGCTAACGAATCGTTCGAATGATGAGCTGTATGAAATGGAAAAAACGTTTAATGATATGATTGATTCTTTGAAGGACAATTATGAGATGCAGGAGATTTTCGTATCGGATGCCTCTCATGAATTAAAAACACCAATTTCTATTATTAAAAGCTATACACAATTGCTAGAGCGACGGGGGAAGGATAACCCAGAGCTATGGAAGGAATCATTAGACGCAATTGGATCGGAAGCTGACCGTATGCAAAAGCTCGTAGAACAATTACTGGCTTTAGCTAAAAACAAGGAAATTCAACATAGTGAAAGCGTCAATATTACCGAATTAATGGAGAAGACGATCGAGGTATTTACGGGTGCCTATGATAGAAATATCGAGCTCCATGAGAATGGGAAACCAATTCAGATATTAGGTAATCAAGATCAATTGAGGCAGGTATTCTATATTCTAATCGATAATGCGCTGAAGTATAGTGACGATAATGTAATAATTACTATGGCTCCATCTGATAATCAAATTGCTATATCTGTTAGAGATTTTGGCCAAGGAATACCAAAGGAAGAAAAAGAACGGATATTTGAACGATTTTATCGAATGGATAAAGCAAGGAGTCGGAACACTGGTGGAACAGGACTAGGTCTAGCTATTGCGAAATCAATTATCCATTCACATGGAGGAACCATTTCAGTAGATAGTCGTCTTGGAGAAGGATCAACGTTTCAAGTCATGCTTCCTTTAACGTAACGTACATTCTAATCTAATTCTAATCTTTCTCTTATGGTTATTTCATTCTCGATGTATATGATAAAGACATCAAGAGGAAATAAGGAGGAAATAAAAAATGAAAAAGAAAGTAATCATTACGGTATCTAGTATTGCCATAGCTACTGTATTAGGTTTAGGGATATATCATTCCAATGCTGCACAAGCCGATCCTAAATTATCGAAAGAAGAAATTGTGGAACTTGTAACAGCGCAGTATCCAGGAACCATAACAGAAATTGAAATGGAAAAGGGCTTTAACAGTGTAGTCTATGAGGTTGAAGTAGAAAGCAATGGTAAGGAATATGAAATTAAATTAGATGGTAATACTGGTGAAGTGCTGAAGATTAAACAAAGAGAACGTCATGCTAGTACAGAAGAATCAACAAATTTAACTATCTCTGAAAAACAGGATAGACCATCAAGTAATTCAACATCTGAATCCGAAAGTAAGAACGAAAAAACAAATAATGATTCAGACGATAACACGACCACTGATTCAAAGGATAATCAAGATGACCATGTAGTAGAGGAATCAAAGAAAGATAACCAAGCAGATAATGAGAAAACAGAAAACAAAAAGGAAGGAAAAAAAGCAATAATTGATTATGAAACAGCCAAGAAAATTGCGCTTGCTGAGTTTGATGGAATGATTACAGAGTTAGAATTAGATGAAGATGATGGACGTCTTATTTATGAAATTGAAATAGAAAGTGTTAATGGAGAAGCAGAAATCGATATAGATGCTTATACAGGCGACATTATCTCCATCTCTATCGATACAGAAATAGGCGATGATGACGATAGAGATGATGATTAAAAGGTCACTATAAAATTGAGGTAGTCAACATAATAAGAAATTGATGCTACACTATTCTAGCTCCAGAAATATTCGTCGATCTAACCAGTCGGAAGGGTAGTATTTCTGGAGCAGAGTAGTGCTAGTAGTTATTTATTATATAACGCTATTTTTCTTATTAGGATATAACCGTAAAATTAGAATGGACTTCTGCTTTTACGGTTTTATGTTTTTCAAAATAGGCATGGATTAATTCTGCAGTATCTCGCTGAATTTCTTTGATAATCGGCTTATTCTTGAACATATCAAAGTTTCCACCACCGCTGGCACGATAGTTATTTAACACAACGTGATACTTTCCATCCATCTTTAAGGAGTTACCGTGATATGTTACATCTTCAATTCTGGAACCAACTGGCTTCGATACATTAATCGTATAGTTAATCCCTTCCCACATATCATAATTATAATGCTGTGGCTTTGGCTCAATATAGGAAGGGTTTACGACTATGCTACCAGCATTATCTAAAACAAAGTATTCCGCAGTTTTTTCTAGCGCTTGTATAATATCATTTCCGGTAAGCTCAAGTACCACCAGTGTATTAGGATACATATAATTGGAGACAATATCTCGCATCGTAACAACAGACTTGAATCCTTTAGACTCATTATTGAGAAGTGCGGTAACCGAGATATCGACACCACTAACATCCATTTGTACATTTTGAATAAATTGAATAAACGGATGTTTCGTTGTACGGGCCTTTAACGGATCTGTTATGGTCATATCTCCATCAATATAGCCGATAGGATAATCTAGCCAACTCTGAGTAGAAGATTCTATTTCTTTCAAGTAGTGCATTATTTCTTTATCAGCTTCGATTTCATTGACAGGCTTTATTTCGGCTTTTTTCTTCGTAATATTCCATTGGTCGTTCACATGCTCTAGCTCCACTTCTATTTCGCCATACATTTTTCCATTATTTCCTGGCTGTGCAATTAGCACACCATTTATCTCACCGGTTAGGATGCGATGCTGATGTCCTGTTAATAAAACATCAATTCCTTCAATTTCTTGGCACATGGCATACCCTTGATTCTCTCCAGTTAATGGCTCTGTCGGTTCACCGGTTTCAATATCTCTTTCAAAGCCACCGTGGTAGGACGCGATTAGTATATCTGGCTGTTCTTCTTCTCGAATCCGTGTTACCCAATGCTTTAAGGTTGTAAGAGCATCTTGGAATTGAATCCCTTCAATATGTGCTGGGGATTCCCAGTTTGGTATGTAATGTGTGGTTACCCCAACTATTGCTGCACGTATACCACTAGGTAAGGCTTTAACGATATACGGCTTTCCAAAGTAAGGTTCTCCATCTTGATTAACTAGGTTAGCCGAGAGCCAAGGGAAGTTAGAGCTGTTTATCGCATCGGTTAATATCTTTTTCCCGAAATTGAATTCATGGTTTCCAATTACACTAGCATCAATACCAATGCGATTCATAATCCCAACCATTGGATTTTCTTTATCGTGATGTTCTTTTACATAATGGGTCATAAGTGGTGTACCTTGGATTAAATCCCCATTATCTAGCACAATGACATTATCATGTTCTTGAACAATTTGTTTAACGATTGAGGTGTACTTTGCTAACCCTAAATTGTAAGCCTCGTTCGTACCATATAATAGGGGCATGGCATGACCATGAATATCACTTGTGTACATTATTTTGAGCATGGTTTTATTTGACACATTCTACATCCTTTCTTATAAAAACTAGTACTTGCTTGGCATTTAGGAATACCTTAGTATTTCTACCGAGAAAATAACCATCTAGTCTATCAACGAATAAAAGAAACGAAATTAAAGAGGATTTCTTCAATTTCGTTTCCTGATTAAATGAAAAGTAAGCACCGAACATTGGGTTAGTTCCCACGCGGTTTTTCTTCATTCCTTATACTATTTTACGTCTAATTCTAGCAGAAGCAAAATCAATAATGGTTACAACGATAATGATTCCTAGAAGAATCATACCCATTTCATTCCAGTTACGGTTACTTGATGCGAATACGATCATCGTACCGATACCACCCGCACCAACAATACCTAGAATGGATGATGCACGAATATCTACCTCAAAGCGGTAAATCGCATAAGATAGGAATTCAGGGATGATTTGTGGCATGACACCATAGAATAGAATCTGTATTTTGTTAGCTCCATTAGCTTCCATAGCTTGGACAACATCCATATCGATTGACTCAATAATTTCGGAGAACATTTTACCGAGCATACCGGTTGAGCCGATCGCAATGGCAAGTACCCCAGCAAAGGCATTTGGTCCAACTGCTACTACGAAAAGAATCGCTAAGATTAAATCCGGAAATGCACGAATAGCAGATAAAATCCATTTACCGATTACAGAAACAATTTTACCACCCATCATATTTTGCGCTGCTAAGAATGATAGTGGAACAGCAATGATTGCTGCCATTAAAGAACCTGCAAAGGCGATAAATACGGTTTCCAGCATGGCAGCTCCTACATCAGCAGCTGCTGCCCAGTCGGGGCTGAATAGTCTTGGAATAACACGATGGAAATTATTAATTGCCCTTTCGATCGCTCTTCCCCAATCAATATTAATAGTAGTGAATGTCCACACATATAAGGCTGCTACCAGAATTAAGATTGTAATGGTTCGAACCCGTTTAAAGGTAGATTTAGCAGGCTTTGGAGGTAATTGATAATTTTCCATTATAACAATGCCTCCCTTAACTTATTACTAATGTACTCAATGATCAATACCGTTGCGAATATAACTAGGATAATCGTCATGGCATTTGGGTAGTTATAGAACTTAATTTGCTGGTTTAATACTAGCCCGATACCACCAGCTCCAACCATTCCTAGTACAACAGATGCACGAATATTAATTTCGAATACATATAGTACTAGAGAAGTGAACTGTGGTGCTATTTGAGGTACTAATGAGTACCAGATAACTTGAAATACATTTCCCCCAGAAGCTCGCATTGCTTCTAATGGGTTCATATCAACTGACTCAATTGTCTCACTAATCAACTTCGCTAAGATACCTAAAGAGAAAACGGCAAGGGCTAAAATACCAGGGAATACACCAACGCCGAATAATCCTACAAATATTACTGCTAATACTAAATCAGGAATAGTACGTAATAAATTCAGTAACGTTCTCATGAAATAATATAATGGTTTAAATGTTGTAATGTTTTGTGCTGATAGAACCGCTAATGGTATGGTAATAATTGCTGAAATCGTAGTGGCGATAATTGCCATCTTAATGGTTTCTAGCATCGAACTCCAAATCGCTGATAATACGGCGAAATTTGGTGGGAAGAACTTTTCAATAACAACGTACATATTTCCTAGAGCGCCACTGAAGCCCCCTACCATATCTTCTTGCGTCTTGATCATACTAAAAATATAGATTCCTAGAATTACAAAAAAGATAATGGTTACTTGCATTTTAGTTTTCGCAGGGTAAAGAGGTACTGACTTTTGTGTTAATGTGCTATTTTCCTTAGTCACTATTCCTCTGCACCTCCACGCAAGTCATCCTCACGAATAGAACGGCCATAAATTTCTTCGAATGTTTTTTCGGTTACTTCTGAGGCGGGTCCGTCAAATACTACTTCTCCAGCGCGCATACCAATGATACGATCCGCATATTCCATTGCCATATCTATAAAGTGTAGGTTTACAATGGTTGTAATATTATCTTCTTTATTGATCTTTCTTAAGTACGTCATAACCTGATGAGAAGTAGGTGGATCCAGTGATGCTACTGGCTCATCCGCTAAAATGTATTTAGGCTTTTGTGTTAATACACGTGCAATACTTACACGCTGTTGTTGCCCACCACTTAGTTCATCTGCTCTGCTATAAATTTTTTCTGCAATATTAACACGTTTTAAGCTTTCATAAGCTAATGCTTTATCTTCTTTAGAATAAAGACTAAAGATGGATCGTAAGGTACCAGTATGTCCTAAACGACCGGCTAGAACGTTCTTATAAACATTTGAACGCTTGACTAAGTTATAATTTTGGAAAATCATGCCGACTTTCGTGCGAAGTTTGCGAAGATTGTTACCTTTGAATTTTAAGATATCTTCATTATCTACTAGAAGGGATCCAGAAGTAGGGGTTACCAATCTATTAATACTACGAATAAATGTAGACTTTCCGGCACCTGACAATCCAACAATAACAACGAATTCGCCATCATTGATTTTTACATTAATGTTTTTTAAACCTTCCGTTCCATTAGGATAGACAAGGCCCACATTTTTAAATTCTATCATTATAATAAGTCCTCCATTAAAGGCTAAGTTTTTCATATATTGTAACATTTTTCTACAAAATGTAACATAACAAAGGGGAAGTCAACTAACCTTCCCCTTTGTTATGTTATTAAACTAGTTACTTCTATTAGAAACCAACAGAATCTTTGAATTTAGCGTAAGTATCTTTAACTACTTGATACTCTTCATCTTTCGCTTCATCGATAGCATCCCAGTTGTAAACATCGTTCATGATTTGAATCATATCTTCATCATCGTTAAAGGATAAGAAAGTATCTTTAATTTTTTGAACAAACTCTTTGTCTAGTTCTTTCGTTACAGAGATTGTGTCGTTAGGAATATCTTCTGTGTATGTTAAAACTTTTAATTTCTCCATGATATCTGGATATTCTTCTTCAAGTTCAGTACGTACATCGTCGAAAGTAGTAGCAACATCAGCATCACCTTCATAAACAAGGATTGCTGCGTTATCATGTCCACCAGCTTGTCTTGTAGCACTGAAGAAATCAGATTCTAACTCAGCAGCAGTCGCAATGTCGAACTCTTCCATTAATTGGTTTGCAGGGAATAAGTAACCAGAAGTTGAACCTTGGTCAGCATATGCCCATACTTTTCCTCTTAAATCTTCAAGACTATCAATATCAGAATCAGCACGTACTACGTATTGTGCTTTGTAAGTACCTGAACCATAACGGATAGATTTTAAGATAACTTCAACGTCATATTGCTCATTTGCAAGAACATATCCGAATGCAGGGATAAATCCAACATGTACTTGGTTAGCACCCATTGCTTCAACAAGTGCGTTGTAATCAGTCATAACTTCACCTTTAACCTCAATTCCAAGCTCTTCACCTAAGCGATCAGCTAAAGGTTGTATAGTACTAGCAATATTATCTGAATCTTGAGATGGTACGAATCCCATTACTAATGTATCAGGAATCATTCCTTCGCTTGCTGTTTCTTCTTCTTTATTTGTATCTCCTGATGTATTTTCGTCTGATGAATCTTGGTTATCATCAGAGCCTCCACATGCTGCAAGTACAAGTGCTAGTCCAAGAATAAGCACTAGACCATAAAGTTTCTTCATTGTGACCCTCCTAAAAAATATAAAGATTATTTTTTTCTTACTATTTTATTAAATAACAAAATACTAGAAAAAGCTAGGCTTTTTTTGTGTAATTTACACTATTTTTACACGTTTTTTACAAAAAACGACAAAAAACGATGTATAATATTCGGATTTTACCGTAATTAGTGTGGCATATTGTTGAAATTGAAACCTTTTTATTAAAATATCGTAATAGTAAAGGAAAGAGAGGATGATAGAAAATGAACGTGTTAGATGTCCATGAATTACATGTTGACGTGCTTTCTACTAGATTATTAAATAATGTTTCGTTTTCGATAGAGAAGGGGTCTGTTGTTGCATTGGTTGGGCATAATGGAGCAGGTAAATCTACCTTAATGAAGACGATAATGGGGATTCAGGAAAAATCAAATGGAGAAATAACGCTTGAGGAAACCTATAGTCAAGATAAACATTTTCTCGAATTTAAACGGAGAATAGCGTTTATTCCAGAAGAGCCATTATTAATGTCGGAGCTAACCGCTATGCAACATTTTCAATTGTACGGTAAGAGCTATGGTATTCAAGAAGGCGAGCTAATGAAACGAATAGAGCGATATATAGAAGGGTTTGAATTAACAGGGAAGTTGGATGAATACCCAGAGTCATTATCGAAAGGGATGCGACAAAAGGTACAAACGATTTGTGCCATGCTTCCCGATGTTCCCCTTCTATTAATTGATGAGCCTTTTATGGGACTTGATATATATGCGATAGATTACTTTGAAGAATTGTTAAAGGAAAAGATAGCGAATGGAACGGCTATACTTCTAACCACGCATCAATTGGAACGGGTTAAAGGACTTGCTAACCAATTTATCATGCTTCAGGAAGGAGAGTTATTACATAAAGGATTAATTGAAGAGTTTGAAACGATTAAGAGGAGAAGTGATGTGTAATGAATAATGCTTCTTCTTGGCAAGCATATTGGTTAATTAGACGAGGCAGGGCCCGCAAGAAGATGAAAGTATATAAGAAAATGATGGCGCTGTCCTTTGACTTAACAACAAGCCTCTATTCTTTAATTGTTGGTGGATACGTGTTTGCTAGCATTTTTATCTTTAATGATTTTTTAGCAGCTTATCAAGATCAGTTTCTATTCATTGAGGAACAGCTAACCGAAAGATTTTGGCTCATATTTTCTATTCTTCCTTTACGCTATGTGTTTCAGTCCTTTCGTAATCCTGGCATTTTGATTACTAGTTCTGAGTATCAATTAGCTATGCTTCCATATGAAATGAAGCGAATTGTTCTCTTTACAGCACTTGAGAAGTGGGTAAAGCTACTATTGAAATACGCTATCGTTAGTGCTGCTATCATTTTAATTACCCCGATTAAACCAGAAATTATAGTTGTATATTTAGCTGTGTTTTGGTTGATTGAGTTGCTCATGACGATTCCACAATGGAAGCTTTTTCAAGTGAGGTTTATACCTAGGTTCATCCTTTTCGTTGTACTTATATTGGTTAACTTTTTAGGAACGGTAACCCAAGTAAATATGATTATTAGTTTTATTGTGTTCACTATCGTTGTGCTCAGTAATTTTCTACTATTTAAACGAATGTTCACCAATATCAATTGGGGAAGAGTGACAGAGGTAAATGATTTCTTAGTCTGGAATATGCCTGCCGTTTCAAAAGCTACGAAAGTGAAATTTAAACGGCAAAGAAAGCACAATTTATTTTTGAATAGAGCATCTAGAAAGAAGCCATTTGTTTATACAGACTCTGCTATCTATAGAAGGCTATGGTTACAGCATTTTAGAGGGAATATAGAATATATCGTACAAGTTATTGGTGGCTTAGTATTGGCCATTACAGTTTTATCCTTCTTTAATGAGTTTCTAGGCATGATTTTAATCGCTTTAAGTATCCATATCTATACTGCCTTTTGTGCAAGTTTGTTTGTCGATCGGTTTCACTCAGGTATTGTGCAAGTATTGCCTTGGAATATCGAAAGCTATCGTAGGACGATGAGGCGCTGGGCAATAATTGGTTTTATCCCAGTTTTGATTCCTATTACGATTATAGCGGTTATCCTGTATTCTTGGTGGTCGATTACCTTCTTATTATTGGTAATGAGCTTATATATGATTCATTATATGAACAAGATGGACAATGCATTTGAAAGTCTTAACAAAAGATTAGTGCAATTTTCCTTCAAAGGTGTGATTGCTTTTGGTAGCTTAGGAATTATTATCGCCTGCTATACGAACCCGCATTATTCCGTTGTATCAATAGTGATTTTACTTTATGCTTTTATACAGCTAAAAATTCGTAAGAGCAAGACTTCATGAGAAGCTTGTCTCTTGAATAGATTCCTGCTTAGGGAGTAGTCACCCTAAGAGGAATGAGATGACTCTAGTCTGCTTGTAAAGCATTTCTAGCAGACTAGAGATATAAGGGCTGCTCCAATCATGTTAAATTCCTCCAAACAATCAGCTAATAACACACAAAACATGAGCTATCTGCATAAATTATAGAAAAAGGCTAAGGAAAGGGTGTGTTATTTATGCGACAATTTGGTTACCCTCCATACCAACAACCGGTAAATCCGCCTAATTACTACCATCATCAGCCAACCCAACAACCTTTCCATTCGATTCCATATCAACAGCACTATATAAACCTATATGAACAGTATCAATCACCATTTGAACAATTTGCCAAACCAAAGCAACCACAGGACTGGTATGCTAATTTGGACCAATCCCAAGGAACGAATCAACAAGCCCAGCAGCAAAATGCAACGACGACACCATTCCAAAATCAAGGTGGGCAAGTGAATTTAGATAAGGTGTTAACTACGGTGAGCCAAATTGCAAACACATATCATCAAGTATCGCCAATCATCAAACAATTTGGCGACTTTATGAAAAATTTCCGTTAATGAAGAAAGAGATTATAGATAAGGCGGGAATGGAGAGCTAACTGAATTAATTTCGGTTAATTAGGGTAAAAGAAAAGTACACGTAAGCTCTTTAATACGTTTTTCATAAAGGAGAATAAATCATGATAGCTTGTTTAATTATTCATGGCTTTACGGGTGGTCCTCATGAACTAGAGCCGTTAACGGACTATTTACAAGAACATACAGATTGGCATATCTCAGTCCCGACTTTACCTGGACATGGGGAAAAGTTAGCTCTTGAAAATGTAAATTATAAGAGTTGGATTGATTCTGCAGAAGCTTCTTTAAATCATTTAAAGGAAAGATATGATGAGATTTACCTTATTGGCTTTTCAATGGGGGGAATGATAGCCGCATATTTAGCAGCTAAATATAAAGTTGAAAAGCTAGTATTGTTAGCTACTGCAGGAAAGTACTTATCGTTGAAGCGTATTAGTGTTGACATTGGGGATGTCATAAAAGATGGCATTACTGGAAAACTTGGGCAAAATAAGCTATATCGTCATTACAAAAGGAAGTTAGGTAGTGTCCCATTAAAGGCTAATATTGAATTTTTAAAGCTGGTTAAGTTAACGAGAAAATATCTTAAAAATGTGGAGTCACCAGTGCTAATTGCGCAGGGGCAGATGGATAGTTTAGTACCGTATAAGACTGCCTATTATTTAGATAAGGAAATACCCGCAAAATGGAAGGAAGTCGTTTTTTTTGAGCGATCTAGACATCTAATCTGTTTAGGCAGTGATAAGGATGCTCTAAATCGGATCGTATATGAGTTTTTAGAACGACCAGTTGAACGTAGTGAAGTTTTAGTATAGCAAAGCGGTAAAGGATTATGATTAGATCTTCTGACAAGGATAATGGCGATTAAAAAGAAGAGATTGGGGCTTTTCATTTTGTCCCAATCTCTTTATTCGTATTTATTCATTTAATCCCTAAAGAAAGAAATAACTAAAGCTCCTTCTCCACCATACGTAGAGATTAATGGCCCCATTTCCGTTAAATATGTTTCCTTAAATTGATATTTCGTTTTGATATCATGTAATACAGACTTAGCACGTTCTGCTGCGTTGTAATGTGTCATAACTAATATTTTATCTTCAAAGGTCTTCGCATATTCCCCAATTTGATCGACAAAGCGGCGAATGGACTTTTTGTCACCTCGTACCTTTTCGGCGACCTCAATCGTTCCTTCATCACTAGCTTTCATCAACAGTTTAATATTCAGTGTCTTTGCTAACGTTCCTTTTACCTTATCAATTCGGCCACCTAGGACCAAGTTTTCTAAGGTTTTTAATACGAATAGGGTTGCTGTCTGCTTAACTTTACTGTTCAGGTGAAGAACTAGCTCTTCCAGTGAATAATTCTCTTGTATCTTCTGATATGCCTCGAAAAGGAGCAATGCTTGCCCTGCAGAGGCTGTACGAGCGTTGATGACTTCGATTTTTCTCTCAGGCTCTTCATCTAGTAGTAATTCCTTCCCGGCTACAGCGTTTTCATAAGTGCTACTTAAGCCACTCGATAAACTAATCATTAAAATCGGCTTTGTAGGATCAATTTCTTTATACCCTTCATAAAAATCATTAGGGCTTGGTGCTGCTGAACGGGGGAGTTCCTTCGTTTCTTCAATTTTTTTAAAAAAGCTAGGGAGATCAAGTTCTACACCGCTTTTATATTGGGTATCCTTAAAGTTTAAATATAATGAGATCACTTTAATATCGGCAAGGTCCATAAGCTCCTTCGGAATATCTGCACCGCCATCAGTCATTAATTGAATTGACATCGAATCACCTTATTTCTTTGGTTTTAAATATTGCTACTATTATATCGTTTATTTACTTGTAAACATAGTGATATCTTATTGAACTTTTTTATGAATGGTAACACTAGATTTTCTAGTAGTACTCAGGATGAATAAGAATAATCCGAAGATGACAATCGTTCCACCGAGCCATTGGGACCAGGTAATTTTTTCTCCTAAAATAAAATAGGCTAAGACAGATGCTCCAATTGGCTCAAACACAATTGCCATGCTAATGGTTGAAGTGCTTAACCATTTTAACGCCCAATTAAATAGTGTATGTCCAAAGAAGGTTGGAAATATCGCTAGAGCTAAGAAAATTAGCCAATAATTAGTTGAATATCCGGTGAATGAATTTTGCAATAGTACATTATAGATAATTAACGTAATGGAACTAACACCATAAACGACAAACGTATAGGTCATTAAAGATAATCTTCTTCTGGCATTTTGTCCTAATAGGAAATACGCTGTGATCGCAATGGCGCCTATAAAGGCCAAAATATCCCCGAATAACGCCATTCCACTAATCTGGAAATCTCCCCAGCTGATAATGACACTACCGAGAAGGGCGATAATCATACTAATAATTGCCCCTGGTGTGAAACGTTCTTTAAAGAATAGATATGTTCCTAGAAAAGCGAATATCGGCTGAAGTGTTACAAGGACTACGGAGCTTGCAACGGATGTATAATTTAAAGATTCAAACCAGAGAATAAAATGAAAAGCTAAGAAGATGCCAGCAAGGGTAGATAATAACCAATCTTTTCTCGTAATTAACTTAAACTCATGACGATACTTCAGGAACATAATCGGAGCCATTAGTATGACGGCGATTAATAAACGGTAGTTGGCAATGATTGCTGCTGGAGCATCGCCAGCTAGTTTAACCAGTACTGCTGATGTGGAAACAGATAACACACCAATTACAACAGCTATGTATGGATTGAATGGAGGAACTCTCATTCTCTTGCCTCCTAAAGAATTAATTCAATGATATTTTACTTCAACTTAATTTCTTATTTTATCATGCCCCAATGGAAAAATCATTTGCAACTAGCTCTTACCATTATTCGTATGTTATCATAGACTAACGGTTAATTTGCCACGGTGCTTATTGCCTGATTATAAATCAGGCGTCAAGAGACTCCTTAAGAACTAGGAGAGTACGTTATAAGATGAAAATCATAGGGCTTTTCCTTTCAGGCTGAAGCCTTTTCCACTTTCTGTGAATTGAAGCATATTCAAATTGCATTATCTTGAGGATGAGTTCGTATCTTTGGAGACAGGTAAGATTTCGGATAAATGGATAAGATAAGATAAATGGGTGATGTAATTCTCGGTACAAGCATCACGGCAAGTCAAACGCTAAAAAATATAATATTTGTACAAAGGAGAATTAGAAAGCGTGACAACATTTAATGAATTAGGAATTTCAAATCCGGTTATGAAGTCATTAGAAAAGATGGGGTTTGAAGAAGCAACACCAATACAAGCACAAACTATTCCTCTTGCAATAGAGGGTCATGATGTCATTGGGCAAGCACAAACAGGTACAGGTAAAACTGCTGCTTTTGGAATCCCAATGCTTGAAAAAATCGATACAGCAGAAAGAAAGGTGCAAGGACTAGTTGTAGCTCCTACTAGAGAGTTAGCTATCCAAGTTGCTGAAGAATTAAACCGTTTAGGTAGATTTAAAGGAGTTCGTGTTCTTCCAGTGTATGGCGGTGCACCTATGGACAGACAAATCCGTTCGTTAAAAGACGGTCCTCAAATTGTCGTAGCAACACCTGGAAGATTATTGGATCACTTCAGAAGAAGAACAATTCGTGCTAATACGGTACACACCGTTGTCTTGGATGAAGCGGATGAAATGTTAAACATGGGATTCATTGATGACATTCGTGAAATTCTAAAACAAGTACCTAGCGAGCGACAAACGCTTCTATTTTCAGCGACAATGCCAAAAGAAATTCGCGATATCGCAACGAACTTAATGAATACGCCAAAAGAGGTTAAGGTTAAAGCGAAGGAAATGACAGTAGAAAATATCGTCCAACACTTCGTGGAAATACCAGAAAAATACAAGTTTGACACGTTAACCAATCTTTTGGATATGCAAAATCCTGAATTGGCAATTGTATTTAGTAGAACGAAAAAACGTGTTGATGAAATCACAGAAGGCTTGCAGGCTAGAGGGTTTAGATCAGAAGGAATACATGGTGACTTAACACAAGGGAAGCGTATGTCTGTGTTAAATAAATTTAAAAATGGACGAGTAGATGTGTTAGTAGCTACGGATGTGGCGGCACGTGGACTTGATATTTCAGGTGTTACCCATGTATATAACTTTGATATCCCTCAGGATCCGGAAAGTTATGTACACCGAATCGGTCGTACGGGACGTGCAGGACGTACTGGAGAAGCAATTTCATTTATTACACCAAGGGAAATGGCACACCTTCGATTAATTGAGAAGGTTACGAAAAGTAAAATGAAACGAATGGTTCCTCCAACTAATAAGGAAGCACGTATTGGTCAACAACAATTAACAGTTGAAAAAATCTTAAAAACCATTGAAAAGAACGAACTTGATGCATATCATCAAACAGCAAATGAATTACTGGAAGAACATGATTCAGTAACCATCGTTGCTGCTGCACTTAAAATGTTAACGAAGGAAAGAAGAGATGTTCCAGTACAAATTTCTGGAGTTGCACCTATTAGTGTTAAAAAAGCTCAGCAAGAAAAAGGTCGTTCTAATAACAAACGTTATTACGGGAAACGCAATCAAGGCGGTGGAAAAAACCAAGGTGGTAGAGGCCAGGGTGGACGAAACCGCAAAGGGAATTTCCAAAAAAGAAGAAACCGTGACTAATCAACTAGAAAAAAGCTCCTTGTAAAATAGGGGCTTTTTTTATCATTAATTAGGGGGAAGAAATGATATGAGAAAGCCACCGGTTCATCGGATTTCACGAGATGCGATAAAAGTATGGCAAATTACAGCTATCCTATACGAATTAATAGTATGGCTATTTGCAATTGTAGGTTTAGTATTACACTTCATAAATGATTTTCCATTTTGGATTGTCCTAGCTGCATTTGCAATTAGTATCGTAAGTACTATAATCACCGTTTTTTTAATCCCGAATTTGCGATGGAAAAGATGGCGTTATGAAGTATTTGAACAGGAAATCTATATTCAGCATGGGATATTAATCGTTTCCAGAACGCTTATTCCAATGATTCGGGTCCAACATGTCGAGACGAAGCAAGGGCCGATTTTGAAATACTTTAATTTATCTAGTGTATCTATTTCAACGGCGGCAACTACACATGAAATACCGGCATTATCAAATGAAATTGCTTCCGATTTACGAGATAAAATTTCCACACTAGCAAAGGTGGATGAGGATGATGTCTGAGCCGAAACGATTACACCCTGCTACTATTATTTTCAATTTAATCAATAATGTGAAGGATATGTTTTTCTTATTTGTCCTTGCTTTTGTTACGTTAGTAAATATCGATATTTTATATGCTATTTTAGCTGTCGTAGTGCTAAGCGTGCTATTGATTGTTACAAGCTACATATCCTGGAAACGATTTACTTACCGTGTGGGGGGTGATGAATTAAAACTAGAATACGGTGTGATTATACGGAAGAAGCGTTATATATCTAAAAATAGAATTCAATCGATTGATCTAACGCAAAACATCTTACATAGAATATTTAAATTAGTAAAAGTGGAGATAGAAACAGCCGGTACTGGTAAAGAGGCAGAAGCATCACTTAATTCCGTCACGTTTGTCGAAGGGGAGGAATTACGTTCAGAGTTGAAATCCACTATTACGGAAAAGGAACCGGTTGAAGAACTGGAGGAAGAAAAACAAATCCCGACCGTAACGATTACTAGAAAACGCCTTATTCTTACCGGAGCTACTTCAGGTAGTATAGGGGTGTTATTGGCTGTTGCAGGGGCTGCGTTTTCCGAATTGGTACGGTTCATACCTACTAATTTTTACGATAGTGCATATACGTGGCTTGTTGGATTGGGAATAGTGATCATGGCTCTCATGGCTTTAGGGGGGATTCTTTCTCTCTGGTTATTAGGAATTGCGGGAGTCATGCTGAAATATTGGAATTTCACCATAGCAAGAGTGGACGAAGATATTGTCATAAGATGTGGACTACTAGAGAAAAAATTAATTACAATTCCACTAAAACGAATTCAAGCGGTCGGTTATGTGGAAAATCTAATTAGACAACCATTCGGGTATGTGACGGTAATTGCAGAAATTGCAGGTGGATCGAATGAAAAAGGGGAAGATTTTTCTACGGTACTATTTCCTATTATGAAGAAAAAAGAAGTGGATGAGTTCCTGACTAAATTGTTACCTCAATATAGACCAGATGATGCAGAGCTAATCCAATTGCCGAAGCGCTCACTTAAATATTATCTCGTAAGGGCCGCAATCATACCGCTATTGGTATTAGGCGTTGTTCTGTATATGTTTCCACAGTTTGCGTGGATTCCGAGTGTTGTGTTTGTGCTAAGTGTGTTATTAGGGATTCTTCAGTATAAGGACTCGGCTTATCATGTAACAGGGAATAAACTTCTCATTCGCTATCGTAATTTTAATAAAGTTACCATGATGCTGTATCATAAACGGATTCAAGCATTTAATAAAAAACAACATATCCTTCATAAGCGAGAAAATTTAGCAACGATACAGTTGTCTATCGTAGGGAAGATGGGGCAAGGAAAGCATTATCATGTAAAAGAATTGGATGTAAAGGATGCTGATACCTTAGCGGATTGGTATTCTTACCGAGGGGGCTAACCCCCCTCGATTAGTTTAAAACACATTATATAAAACCCCAATGACTACTAAGATAATTATAATAGTCCATAGGAAATTTTGTTTTGTTTTTCTGGAAAACCTTTTTTTCTTCCATCGGTTCGGATCAAAGCGAACCTCTCCACCATCGTCATAGCTTCTTCTGTACTGCGCCGGATAATACGGACGTGCTCCATTAAGGACTAGAGGGGCGATAAGAAATCCCACTACAAAACCTAGGACATGGGCATAGATGTTAATATTCGGACGTAGGAAAGTCATGATGATACCAATAATGAAAATGACCATAACAATTTGGGAGCTTTGGGAATCAATCAGATTTTTACGGAATGCCACCATAAATACATAGACACCGAATAACCCAAAAATCGCACCAGAAGCCCCTACGTGAGAATAAAGAATTGAAGGGTGGATAATGAAGGTGACGATGTTTGCCAGCACACCAGCACCGATATATGCGAATAAGAATTTTGCTTTACCTAACATTTGCTCTAGTGCAGGTCCAAACAATACTAGAGAAAATGAATTAAATAGCATATGCGTAAGTCCGCCGTGTAAGAATATTGGTGTTACAAATCGCCAATATTCTCCATTTTGTAACCCCCAATGACTCCCAACCCCTAAATGGTACAATTGATCGAATAACCCAATCGGTATGACATCTAGAAGCCATGTCAGTATATGGATGATAATAATCGTCGACACTACCGGATAGTATCGAATAAACTCTTTAATACTTCTCTCATTTCGAATAAACATTTTTTCCCCTCTTTCATATCGGGTTTTTACTAAAGTATTTTTAAAGCTTGCTCGGGTATTATATTATTATGTACATTATTAGATTACTATAATACTATTTTTACATAAACAATAGCGTATGGCATCTTTCATGTTAGGAGAATGTGGAAATGATTAAAGGAATTGGAATAGATATTATTGAACTTGATAGAATAAGGAGCCTTATGAATAATAATCGTTTTATAGAACGGATCTTAACTGTTAAAGAAAAACAAACATTTGCTTTACTCCAAAGTGAAAGCAGAAAAGTAGAATTTATTGCAGGACGTTTTGCTGCCAAAGAGGCTTTTTCAAAGGCAATGGGAACAGGTATAGGCGAGTTAAGTTTCCAAGATATCGAGGTTTTGAATGATGAGAAAGGTGCGCCCTGTTTAACATATTTGAAAGAAGAGGATATGAATATTTTTATCTCGATTACTCATAGTAGAGAATATGCTGCTGCTCAAGTGGTGATTGAAGTCTAAAGTTCCTTGTTAATCGATTATCATCTGCATAATTACGGAGGTTGTCTCATATATTTTATTGCGGGCAGGAGGGAACAAGCTATAACATTGTTCACCGCAAAAGAAGCAACGATAGGACCAAGCACCAATAGAACAAGCTGGCCCAAGTAATAAGAATGTATTGGGAGATTATGTATGGAAAACTAACAGAAAAGAAAGAGAGGGTGGTTGGATAGGATGATCGTATTGTCTTCATAATGGGTGTGTATGGTCTGTCGTATATTCTTTCGGTGTAATCAGTTCCCTTTGTATAAATCGTAAAACCTAAAGAGTAGGTTTGTAATTTTAGACAAGGGAGTTATGTCCATGATAAAAAAATCTCGTTTATGGATGATCGTTGTATTCGGTCTAGTATTCGTTCTAGCTGCGTGTGGTGAACAGTCACAAGAAGATGTGGTTAAAAAGCTAGGCAGTAATGTTGCAGATTTAACTGGATACAAAGCAAATGTTGAAATGAAAATGAATACGGGACAAGAGGAGCAGCTATTCAAAATCGATGTTTGGCATAAGAAAGAAGAATTCTATCGTGTAGCATTAAGTAACAATCAACAGGATAAGGGTAGTCAAATCATTCTTAAGAACAAAGATGGTGTATTTGTTCTTACTCCGGAGCTGAAGAAGAGCTTCAAATTTCAGTCGGATTGGCCAGATAATAGTAGTCAGCCATATTTATATCAGTCCTTAGTAGAGGACGTTGCAAATGATGAAGAAGCGGAATTTACTTCTGATGAAAACCACTATATCTTTAAAACCAAAACGAATTATCAGAGTAACAACAATTTACCATACCAAGAAATCTACTTTGATAAAGAAAACTATACGCCGGCGCTTGTGAAAGTATTGGATACGGATGGTAATGCTGTTGTGGAAGTGAAATTTAATAGCTTTGAATTAAACCCTAGTTTCAATGATAAAGATTTTGAGATTGAAGAGAATATGGCAAGTGTAACCCCAGAGGATGTTCCGACATCTGGAGATGGTGTGATAGATGAATTAGAGGTTATGGTACCAATTCAAACAGTAGGAGCCGAGTTGGCTGAGCAAATTGAAGTAGATCTGGAGAATGGGAAACGAATTATTTCAACCTTCACTGGAGAAAAGAATTTTACACTCGTACAAGAAAAGCGGAATGTAGTGGAGACGTTGCAGTCCCCGGTAGAAGTTGAAGGAGATATCGTCAACCTTGGATTTGGTGCTATTGGAGCATTATCGGAAAATGCAGTTGAATGGGACTATAATGGCTCTAATTTCTACTTAGCTAGTGATCAGCTAACAAGAGAAGAATTGGTAGAAGTAGCACAATCCGTACAAGGACACAACGTAAAATAATCATAAAACTTGGGCAGGCTCATAGATAAGAGTCTGCTTTTATTTTATAATAAGTAATTATAGTAAACATAGCCAAATTCATCATAGGAAGGATAGCGTTGTCTAAAAAATATCATCATCTTCTTTTCCTGTATGTAAAATGATTGAAAAGAAAGGAGCTATCATTGTGGTAGGAGAAATGTATCGCGATACATGGGTTGAAATAAATCTTCAAGCAATTAAGTATAATATCATGCAAATAAAGGAAAAACTACCGCAAGATAGTAATATTATTGCAGTTGTAAAAGCAAACGCTTATGGGCATGGAATAGTCCCAATAGCCCAAAAAGCAATTGAATCAGGAGCAAATGGGTTAGCAGTAGCCTTATTAGAAGAAGCTATGACACTTAGAAAAGCCTCCATTACAGCACCAATACTAGTATTAGGAGGAGTTCCTGCGGTATACGCACCAGTTGCAGCAAAAAATCATATCACTTTAACCGTCTTTCAAGAGGAGTGGCTAAAAGAAGTAAACAAGTTAACGCTAGAGCAGCCTTTACATGTTCACCTAAAATTGGATACTGGAATGGGTAGAATTGGTGTACGGACAGAAGAAGCGTTAGTAGGTATGTTACAAGAAATAGAGAAGAATCGTGATATTAACTTAACCGGAATATTCACTCATTTCGCTACTGCAGATGAAAGAGATTTAGCTTATTACCATGAACAAACAAAGCGGATGGAGCAATTGCTAACGTTATTTAAACAATATTGGCAAGAATCTATTACAATTCACGTCGGCAATAGTGCTGCCTCTATACGCTTTCCGGAAAGTATGCATAATTCCATTCGTTTTGGCATATCCATGTATGGGTTGTATCCTTCAAAGTATGTAAAAGAGGAAAAACATATTTCTTTAAAACCAGCTTTCTCCTTACATAGTAAACTGATTCACGTCAAATCAATAAAACCAGGTGAATCTGTTAGCTATGGTAGAACGTATGTAGCCGAGAAGGATGAATGGATTGGCACGATTCCAATAGGTTATGGTGATGGATGGAATAGGAAGCTACAAGGAATGAGCGTTTTAGTAAATGGAAAGCGAATGCCTATAGTTGGTCGAATATGCATGGATCAAATGATGATACGACTGGATAAATCATATCCAATCGGAACAAAGGTTACCCTAATAGGGGAGCAAGGGAATGATTGTATCGAGATGGATGAGGTTGCAGCTTATTTGGATACAATAAATTATGAGATACCTTGTATGATAAATGAAAGAGTACCAAGAATCTATATAGAGTAATGGAATGAAAAGTGCCTAGAAGTTAGATTCGTATTACCGGGCTTTTATACCCAATTTATTTCAATAAAATGCTGATAAGCCTTTGCAATTACAGCTAGACAATGATATTATTAAATTTGATTAAATATAGAAAAATAGTAACGATCGTTCAGGAAGTTGGCGGAGGTGCTTGGTTTTGTCAGAAAGCTCACAGGAAATCATGGTACGGCTACCGAAAAACCTACTAAATGAGGTGGATGGATTAGTGAAGAGAGAAAACAGAGATCTTAGTGATTTCATATGTCAAGCAACTAGAAATTATCTTGAAACTAAGAAAGAGGAATATATCCAAAACTTTTATAAATCCATGCAAAAAGGCTATCAAGAAATGGCAAGAATCAATCTCTCTATTGCTTCAGAAGCTTTTCAGGCTGAAGAGGAGGCTGAAATTACTTTAGAGCGCTCTGTGATCGGGGTGTAGAATTTGATTGTTCAAAGAGGCGAAGTGTATTTCGCTGACTTATCCCCTGTAGTTGGATCAGAACAAGGGGGCGTTCGTCCGGTACTAATCCTCCAAAATGATATTGGAAATCGATTCAGTCCAACTGTTATCGTTGCTGCAATCACTGCTCAAATCCAGAAAGCAAAACTACCTACCCATGTAGAAATTGATGCGAAACGATATGGATTTGATAGAGATTCTGTTATTCTTTTAGAGCAGATTCGAACGTTAGATAAGCAGCGACTAACAGATAAAATTACCAAACTCGACGAAGTTATGATGCAAAAAATCAATCATGCACTAGAAATAAGCCTTGGGCTTAAGGATATGTATGGTCAATAGAACTCATAGTTTATATTAATAAACTTATGAGTTTTTTTATGTCCAAATTATATCGAATACTTTTAAAATGATGATTCGTAAAATAACTCGCTATATAGATAAACTTTTGTGAAAATGAATATAGTTGCTATAATAAACATAACATGTGAAAATATTTATAATATTTTTGGTTTATCGGGGGTTGCTCGAATGAATAAAGATTTGAGGAAGATTGCCATTGAAAATAGTGAAGAGATTATTAGGGAATGGTCAAAGGAAATTAACAAGCTTAGAAGTGAAAATTACACAGCAGATATTTCGGATGAGTTATTCGAAAATAATAATGAAGAATTTGTAAATGTCATATTAAGTAGTATCAAAGGTACCGGCTCAACTAAAATAGTAAAAGATTTTTCAGATCGAATCATTAAATTAGGATGGCCATTGAGTTATATTACAGACGGTCTATTGGTGTTTAGTAAAGTTACAACACATACAATATTAAATAAATTTGAACAATTGGACAGTGAATTTATGTCCGAGACACTAGATACTGTGGAGTCCTGGGTGCAGCCGATTATTAGACAACTCGTGAATGAGTACTCTGTTAGCTGGGAGCATGTTGTATCCTTGCAACGTATTGCGCTACAGGAGCTGTCTGCTCCGCTTATACCAGTGATGGATAATATTACGATTATGCCGTTAATTGGTACAATTGATACGGAACGTGCGAAATTCATTATGGAAAACCTTCTTGAAGGGGTTATGCGTCATAATGCAGAAGTGGTATTAATTGATATTACAGGTGTACCAGTTGTAGATACTATGGTTGCCCATCATTTGTTTCAAGCTACGGAAGCAGTCAGATTACTTGGTGCCAAATGTATTCTAGTGGGAATACGTCCGGAAATTGCCCAAACCATTGTGAATTTAGGCATTAACTTCTCAAATCTACCAACAAAGAGCACGCTTAAAAAGGGTTTCTTGCTAGCATTAGAAGTTACCAATAAATCAATTGTTGAGATGGATAATAAAGCTCAAAGCATTGATGAATTACTAGGATTGGATAAAGGGAGTGAAAAAGGTCATGCGCATTCCAATATTGAAACTACATAATTATTTATTAATCTCTATTCAAACCGAACTAGATGACCAAACAGCTATTCAATTCCAAGAGGATTTATTAAAAGAAATTCATTCAACAGAAGCTACCGGGGTTGTCATTGATTTAACCTCAGTGGAAGTTATTGATTCTTTTATTGCAAAGGTGTTAGGAGATGTAGTTTCGATGTCAGACCTAATGGGGGCTAAAGTTGTCTTAACTGGAATTCAACCAGCGGTTGCTATGACGTTAATTGAATTAGGTATTCATCTACAAAATGTACCGACCGCATTGGATCTTGAACAGGGCTTAATGAAGCTGCATCAGGAATTGGGGGAATAGATGATGAAATCCCAATCCTGTGTGAAGATAATGAAAGAGTGGGATATTGTTGCCGCTCGTCAAATGGGGCGAGAAATTGCAAAAAGCTTAGGATTTGGTACGGTTGACCAAGCCCGTATTACGACAGCAATATCCGAGCTTGCGAGAAATATATATTTGTATGCCGGTGAAGGTGAGATTTACTTTGAAGTATTGGAATCTTTAGATCAAAAAGGTATTTCTATCGTGGCACAAGATAATGGCCCAGGAATTAAAGATATAAGTCAGGTAATGGAGGATGGTTTTTCCACATCTGGAGGGTTAGGTGCAGGGTTACCTGGTGTAAGGCGATTAATGGATGAATTTGATATTGAATCTGAGGTTGGAAAAGGTACGAGAATCATAACCGCCAAATGGGTTAGATAAACCTTCCAGTATCTAAAGCTTCTTTATTATCAACAAAGACTACTCAACTGTATGAACTTGAAATTTAGTTCTTAATAATAGAATAGGAGAGGCCGAGATGGATACGAGAGAGTTATTTGCTAGGAACTATAAGAATTTACTAAAGGGGTATATAGAAATACAAGATGAGCAAGCATTATATGGAGCTGAACAAATTTCAAAGTCCTTTATTAAAAATAATATTTTACCAGAAGAGATTGTTAACTTACATATTCAAGCATTATTAGAAATATCCCCTGAACTACATGATCAAATACAGACTTCGATGAATTTCTTATTGGAGACGATGATTTCATATGGTCTAGCACATCAAGAATACCAGCTTCTCAGAGAAAAACAGCTGGAAATCAAATCTGAGATTCATGTTGCTGCCAGAATGCAAAAAATGTTATTAAAATCTGCCATTCCTAAAACGGATGACCTGGATATTGGTGTTATTAGCGTTCCGGCAAATCAAATGAATGGCGATTATCATCATTTTGTCAAAGGGAAAGATGGATCGATTAGTATTGCTATTGCCGATATCATTGGAAAAGGCATACCAGCAGCATTGTCTATGTCCATGATTAAATACGCGATGGATAGCTTTCCGGAAAGTGAGATGTCTACCGATGCAATACTAGCTAGCCTAAATAGAGTGGTAGAACGAAATGTTGACCCTAGTATGTTTATTACGATGTTCTATGCACAATATAAACCAGGATCTGGTAAGCTCTATTATTCTTCAGCAGGGCATGAGCCAGGCTTTTTTTACAGTGGTAAAGATAATACCTTTAGAGAGTTCGAAGCAAAAGGGTTAGTATTAGGGGTCAATCCTGATACTACCTATTCCCAATACGAATTAGAAATCGAAAAAGGTGACATGATTGTCTTGCTTACAGATGGTGTTACGGAATGTCGAAAAGGTGACGTTTTTATCGAACGAAATGAAGTGTTAGAAGTCATCAAGTCATATATGCACCTGCCTGCGCAAGAGATTGTCAATCAAGTTTATCGTCATTTTGAACGATTACAAAACTTTCAATTACGGGATGATTTTACCTTAGTTATATTGAAAAAAGTGGTTTAGTATTAGCGTGTAAAGGGAATAAGGAAAACAAACACTCGTGATGTACGTACGAATATCGGTGTTATAGGGGGAAAACTATGAATCTACAAATCCAAATAGATGAAGGTCTTGATAAATCTATAGTTCATTTATCTGGAGAAATTGATGTTTATACAGCACCTAAGTTAAAAGACACACTGCTCCCATTATTACAGCAGCAAGGAACATCCCTAGAAGTTGATTTAAGTAATGTAACTTATATGGATAGTACGGGATTAGGGGTATTTGTAAATGCTCTGAAGTTATCGAAAGAGTATGAAAGCCAATTAACGTTGATAAATTTACAAGATCGAGTATTTCGTTTATTCCAAATAACTGGATTACACGAAATAATGGACATAAACTCTACGATTCGAGGTGTGGATGAATAAATGGAATCGTTTGATTTTATCGAAATGAAATTCCCAGCAAAGCCGGAATACGTAGGTGTTATACGATTATGTATTTCCGGAATTGCAAACCGCATGGGCTTCACCTATGAGGATATTGAGGATCTCAAAATTTCTGTTTCTGAAGCAGTGACCAATGTCGTTAATCATGCATATGGGGAACAGGATGATGGAGAAGTAACCATAGGGTTTGGCGTATATGAGAGCCGATTAGAAGTTATGGTAGCAGATCATGGAGGAAGTTTTAATCTTAATGAAATTAAGGCGGAAATAGGACCTTACGATAGTAACGAGTCGATTGAAAATCTTCGTGAAGGGGGTTTTGGGTTATTTTTAATTAATACATTAATGGATAAAGTCGAAATATATAATAATTCAGGTGTCATTGTTCTAATGACGAAATACCTTGAGAAATTAGGGGTGGGGTTACATGACGACCACGTCTCAACCGAACAATAAGGGAAGAGATGAGGTATATGAATGGATTGAACTACTTCAGAAAAACCCTTTAGACGAGGAAACCCAACAGAAAATAATCTTTACCTACAAGGAACTAGTAGAATCGATTGCTAGAAAATATTCTAGAAATAGTATGATTCATGAAGATTTAGTTCAAGTAGGTATGATAGGTTTATTAGGAGCTATTAAGCGATTTGACGCCTCATATGGTAAAACATTTGAATCATTTGCTATTCCTACAATAGTTGGAGAAATAAAGCGATTTATCCGTGATAAAACTTGGAGTGTTCATGTTCCACGAAGAATTAAAGAATTAGGTCCTAAGATTAAGAAAGCCGCTGATGAACTAACCACTAAAAATCAAACATCACCCACTGTTAAGGAAATTTCCGAATATCTTGGAGTCTCTGAGGAAGAGATACTAGAAACAATGGAAATGAATAAAAGCTATAAAGCGTTATCTGTTGATCGTAGTATTGAGGGAACTCCAGATGGGAGTACAATAGCTATACTAGATATGATAGGTACTGATGAAGATGGATATTCGCAAATTGACCACAAGATGCTATTAGAAAAGATACTTCCCATTTTAAATGATCGTGAACAACAAATTATCCGTTGTACGTATTTTCAAAATATGAGTCAAAAAGAAACCGGTGAATTATTAGGAATATCACAAATGCATGTTTCACGTTTACAACGTAAGTCGTTAAAGAAACTCCGTGAAGCAATTAACTCAGATAGTGCGGAGGTATTGTAATTGTCATGAACCGAGTAAAGGTAGCTGTTTTTCAGGAAGCAAAAAATGGTAATAATGAATGTGGAGATAGTTACTATTTTTGTGAAACTGAAAGTGAATTTATATGTGCCCTAGCAGATGGTTTAGGTAGTGGAGAATATGCCAAAGAATCATCTGATATCGTAATAAATATTATTAAAGAAAATATGAACTGCTCCGTTGAAAAACTAGTCCAAAAGTGTAATGAACAATTGTTTGGAAAACGCGGCACAGTCTTAGCTATTCTAAAAATTGATTTTATGTCCGGAATCTATTCTATCTCCATGATTGGGAATGTTGGTGTCATAACAGTTACTGGGGAGAATAAAAGAAAGCGAAATGTACCTAGCGCAGGGTATCTAGCAGGATACAAAAGAGACTTTAAGGTTATTCGTGAGCCTCTCGAGAGTGAGATGAATTTTATTATGTACACGGATGGCGTTACGAATCAAGAGCTAGCCGATAATTACTTCTTTTGTACGGAAGTAGAGAGGATCACAAAGTCTTTTGCACTAAGAAGTGGAACCCCGAGAAAAGATGATACAACCTTGATTGCTATTCGCTATGAGAATAAAGATAATGATATCGAATAAGCTAGCAATCGATAACACTCAATTTGGTCGTGGTGCCCAAGGGTTAGAATTTTACGCTAACTTTTGGGCAGGTGCCTTTTTGAGTGTTTTTTTGATTGAGGCTTCTAAGTACGTTCAATACCTACCGTTACTGTATAAAAAACGAAATCAATACCCTAATGTTATAAGGGAAGTGTAATGGAGTTTGTAGGATTTAGATTTCATTTTTGATAGAATAGAATTTGTGTAAAGGAGGAACTACAATGTCAGAAGGTTTAAATCAAGAATTAGCCCAATGGGTTTCCAAAGAAACAGCTATTCATACTACTGTTGTACATAAAGTAATAGCTTTAATAGAAGAAGGAAATACAGTACCATTTATTGCTCGCTATCGTAAAGAGGTTACTGGAGGACTAGATGAGGTCCAAATTAAATCGATCCAGGATAAATGGAACTATGCCCTTAATCTTGCCCAAAGAAAAGAAGAGGTTATACGTTTAATTGACGAACAAGGAAAATTAACACCAGAATTAGAAAATGAGATAAGAATTGCAACACAGCTACAACGAGTTGAAGATCTCTATAGACCTTATAAACAGAAAAGGAGAACTAAGGCAACCATTGCAAAAGAAAAAGGATTAGAGCCTTTGGCTGAATTAGTCTGGAAGCAACAAGAAATGGATGTCCAAGCTGAAGCAGAGAAGTATCTATCGGAAGAACACGAGTTACACACTGTAGAGGATGTGTTGGCTGGTGTAAACGATATAATGGCTGAATGGATCTCAGATGAGCCAGAATACCGTGAGTACATTCGGAACGAGACATTCAAGCGAGGTCTAGTACAATCAGAGGTGAAGAATAAAGAGCAAGATGAAAAAGGCGTCTACGAAATGTACTATGAGTATAGTGAAGCTGTTCGTTCGATTGTTTCCCATAGAATATTAGCACTAAACCGAGGAGAGAAAGAGGACGTATTGAAAGTCTCCATTGTTCCTCCTGTTGATGCGATTATTGGATACTTACAACGGAAAATCATAAAACATAAAACACAGCCAGAAATTGTAGACATTATCAAGGCTGCTATTCAAGACTCATACAAACGTTTGATTGAACCTTCAATTGAGCGAGAAATTAGAGCTGGATTAACAGAAAAAGCGGAGGAACAAGCAATTTCTGTCTTTGGTACCAATTTGAAAAATCTTTTATTACAGCCACCATTAAAGGGAAGAACGGTATTAGGTGTAGATCCAGCGTATCGGACAGGCTGTAAGCTAGCTGTGATTGATGAGACGGGTAAATTACATCAAGTAGGTGTCATGTATCCGACTGCACCGAAAAATGATATCGCAGGTGCAGAAAAGATAGTAATGGAATATATAAAGAAGTATTCTATTGAATTAATTGCAATTGGTAATGGGACAGCATCCCGTGAAACAGAGCAATTTATTTCAGATACGATTACGAAACACAACCTAGATATTCCGTATATCATTGTAAATGAAGCGGGGGCAAGTGTTTACTCTGCATCTGAATTAGCGAGGGAAGAATTTCCTGACTTACAGGTAGAGGAAAGAAGTGCGGCATCGATTGCTCGACGTGTACAGGATCCACTTGCAGAACTAGTGAAAATTGATCCGAAATCGATTGGTGTTGGACAATACCAGCATGATGTAAGTCAAAAAGCATTAAATGAATCTCTAACCTTTGTTGTAGAAACAGCCGTAAACCAAGTGGGGGTTAATGTAAATACTGCATCTAGATCATTACTCCAATATGTATCAGGCTTAAGTAAAACAGTGGCTGGGAATATTGTGAAGATGCGCAATGAAAATGGTAAGTTTACCAATCGTAAACAGTTGAAAAAGATTCCAAGATTAGGTGCTAAAACATATGAGCAAGCAATCGGGTTCTTACGAATAATTGATGGCGATAACCCACTAGATCGAACACCAATCCACCCAGAGAGTTATGATCATACCGAAAAGCTACTAGCTATGCTTGATTGCAAGATTGACGATATTGGCTCCGATAAGTTAAAAGAGAAGCTTGCCTCTCTTAATAAAAAGGAAACCGCCGTACAGCTGGAAATTGGTGAACCAACATTAGAAGACATTATGGAAGCATTGAGTAAGCCTGGACGAGATCCACGTGACGAGTTTCCGCAACCATTGTTAAAGAAAAATGTCTTGTCGCTGGAGGATTTAAAACCAGGAATGGAGCTACAAGGAACCGTTCGCAATGTGGTGGACTTTGGAGTGTTTGTTGATATTGGAGTAAAACAGGATGGCCTAGTGCATGTTTCTAAGATGTCAAACACCTTTGTTAAACATCCAATGGATATAGCATCTGTTGGTGATGTTATAACAGTTTGGGTTGAAAGTGTTGATGTGCATAAAGGAAGAGTCGCTTTGTCCATGGTGAAGGAAAGTTAATATTAATGTAGTCCGATATATACTAAGCAAAAAACGTTGTGAGGAATTCTCATAACGTTTTTTGCTTTAATGATGGGATGATGCGTATCGATCGAATATGAGGCAGGATAACGCTTCTAACGATAGATGCTAGACAACACGACCCACAATAAAAAAAGACGACTGGAAAAATATCCAGTCGTTTTACAGAATGTGCTTTTATTATTCTACTTCACTTGCAGCTTCTACTTCGCTCATGGAAATACCAAGTGCGTTAGCAACACCTTCACCATATGCTGGATCTGCTTTGTAGCAATGGTTAATGTGTCTTAATTGAACTTCTTTTGTAGTTCCTTGCATGTTGTTAGCAGTGTTTTCAAATAATCTTTGTTGCTCTTCAGGAGTCATAAGACGGAATAACTTACCTGGTTGTTCGAAGTAGTTATCATCATCTTTATCGAAATCATAATAGTCGACATCTGCTCCAAGCTGTAATGCAGGCTCTTGATGCTCCTTACTATCTTGCCATTCTCCGTAGCTGTTAGGGCTGTAAGAAACTTGACTACCATGTGGAATTACACGCATAGCGCCATCACGATGGTATGGATTGAAGTTCTTCGCATTTTTAGGATAGTTAACAGGAATTTGCCAGTGGTTAACACCTAAACGATAGCGTTGTGTATCCCCATACGAGAATAGACGACCTTGAAGCATTTTATCTGGTGAAAAACCAATACCAGGTACAATGTTAGTTGGAGCAAATGCTGCTTGCTCAACTTCTTCAAAGTAGTTTTCAGGATTACGGTTAAGCTCAAGCTCACCAACCTCGATTAGAGGGAAGTCTTTTTTATACCATACTTTAGTTAAATCAAATGGATTGTAAGGTACTTGCTTAGCTTGTTCTTCCGTCATTACTTGAATGTAAAGTGTCCATTTAGGGAAGTCACCTTTTTCGATTGATTCAAATAGATCTCTTTGATGACTTTCACGGTCTTTACCAATTACTGCTTCTGCTTCTTTGTCTGTTAGGTTTTTGATACCTTGTTGAGAACGGAAGTGGAATTTAACCCATACACGTTCGTTATCAGCATTAATTAAGCTGTAAGTATGACTTCCGAATAAGTGCATATGTCTGTATGTTGCAGGAATACCACGATCACTCATAACAATGGTTACTTGGTGAAGCGCTTCTGGTATACTAGTCCAGAAATCCCAGTTTGCTTGTGCACTATGCATATTAGTTTTAGGATCACGTTTAACTACGTGGTTTAAGTCTGGGAAACGCTTAGGATCTCTAAAGAAGAATACTGGTGTGTTGTTACCAACTAAATCCCAGTTACCTTCTTCTGTATAGAATTTAAGTGCTGTACCACGAATATCGCGCTCAGCATCAGCAGCACCACGCTCACCAGCTACAGTAGAGAAACGGATAAACATATCTGTTTTCTTACCGATTTCGGAGAAGATGGATGCTTTCGTATATTTAGTAATATCATGCGTAACAGTAAATGTACCATAAGCACCTGAACCTTTAGCGTGCATACGGCGTTCTGGGATAACTTCACGGTCAAAGTGAGCTAGTTTTTCTAGGAACCAGAAGTCTTCCATTAATAGTGGACCTCTTGGACCAGCTGTTTTTGAATCATCATCATTTGGTACTGGAGCACCAAATGCAGTGGTTAACTTTTTCTTATCTTCACTCATTGAATATGTCCCTCCTAAATAATAAAATACAAGTATTAGAGTAATTAATAGATTACTAAAAAGATAGTTTGAGTAAAATCCCTTATTAGGATTAAGTAAACAAGACTATCCTCCTTTCATGTAATCTGATAGTAATTACCTTCAAATTCTATTATAAGGGATTATAAACAAAAATCAATTTTTAATTATAATAATTTTAATTAAGGGTGAAGTTTATTTTGTTTAATAGGTTGGTTTTGAAATATAATACTTTAAATGAAGGGGGTTTTCGCAAATGAAATTATTAAGTGAGAAAGAACTAACACAATTGGTTCATTCCATTTCTATAGAATTTTTCCATAAACCTTTTGTTGATAAGGTTACATTTAATAATCGTCTGCGGACAACTGGTGGTAGGTATATACCGGCAAAGAGACTAATTGAATTAAATCCGAAATATTATATGGAAGCGGACCAGGATGAGTTTATTGGAATAATAAAGCATGAATTATGTCATTATCATCTGCATATTGAAGGGAAAGGGTATAAGCATAGCGATCCAGAATTTAGAGCACTATTACAAAAGACCGGATCACCAAGACATTGTAAACCACTTCAATCCAATCTAAATAAATTTAACTATGAGTATAAATGTACTAATTGTCATCATACTTATAGGAGAGTAAGAAGAGTGGATATGAAAAAGTATCGATGTGGTATTTGTCGGGGGAGATTAGTAGAAGTGAAAAATGCTTCTTTAATAAAGTAGATGAAAAAACATTATAGTAGGAAGAAAATAGGGTCTGGAAAAGTTTATAAATTCAGACGCAAAAAATAGATTGACGAAATGGACTAGCCATGATAAATTATATAAAGTCTTAACAAAACAGACGGAATGTACATAGAAGTTTAAGAAAAAACTTTTATAAAATATCTTGACAATAAATTGATAATGTTATATGATATTTTTCGTCGCTGAAATTATTCCACAGTAGCTCAGTGGTAGAGACGAGCAAAACATCTACCGAATAAGCTACGAGTAACCCCGAAGCATTTGGCATCTTAGAACAAACTAGTAGATCCAGGGGGTCGAGATTATGGGAATTGTTTTAAGGCAGAATAAGTGAACAATTTATTATTATTCCACAGTAGCTCAGTGGTAGAGCAATCGGCTGTTAACCGATCGGTCGTAGGTTCGAATCCTACCTGTGGAGCCATATGGAGAAGTACTCAAGTGGCTGAAGAGGCGCCCCTGCTAAGGGTGTAGGTCGGGTAACCGGCGCGAGGGTTCAAATCCCTCCTTCTCCGCCATTCTAATATGGCCCGTTGGTCAAGCGGTTAAGACACCGCCCTTTCACGGCGGTAACACGGGTTCGAATCCCGTACGGGTCATTTCTTTAATAAACTAAATAAAGGTCCGGTAGTTCAGTTGGTTAGAATGCCTGCCTGTCACGCAGGAGGTCGCGGGTTCGAGTCCCGTCCGGACCGCCATTAAATTGTTGGGCTATAGCCAAGCGGTAAGGCAACGGGTTTTGGTCCCGTGATTCCCAGGTTCGAATCCTGGTAGCCCAGCCAATTTTTTGTTTGTGATATCTTTAACAAAGTGGTTTTAGAATCATTCATTACTAGGAGCCATTAGCTCAGTCGGTAGAGCAACGAGCAACACTTCCACCGAATAAGCTACGAGTAACCCCGAAGCATACACATCTTGAATAAGCTAGAAGATGCAGGGGTCCTCCATGAATGACGCTAATACTAACTTAAGGATTAACTTATTTTTTCGAGCCATTAGCTCAGTCGGTAGAGCATCTGACTTTTAATCAGAGGGTCGAAGGTTCGAATCCTTCATGGCTCACCATTTAAACATGCGGGTGTGGCGGAATTGGCAGACGCGCTAGACTTAGGATCTAGTATCTTCGGATGTGGGGGTTCGACTCCCTTCACCCGCACCACTACAAAATGTAAAGTCCGTATTAATGCGGTCGTGGCGGAATGGCAGACGCGCTAGGTTGAGGGCCTAGTGGGAGTTAATCCCGTGGAGGTTCAAATCCTCTCGGCCGCACTTAGTTCCAGTGTTTGTTTAATACAAATAAACGACTTGATTTAATATGATTAATATGGTATTATTAAGAATGTCGCTTTTGCGCCCGTAGCTCAATTGGATAGAGCGTTTGACTACGGATCAAAAGGTTAGGGGTTCGACTCCTCTCGGGCGCGCCATTTTATCGGGAAGTAGCTCAGCTTGGTAGAGCACATGGTTTGGGACCATGGGGTCGCAGGTTCGAATCCTGTCTTCCCGATCCGAGGCTTTATTAATAAGTCTGGCTAAAAAAGAATATTTATTTCTATACTTTATGCGGGTGTAGTTTAATGGTAAAACTCCAGCCTTCCAAGCTGATGTCGAGGGTTCGATTCCCTTCACCCGCTCCATTAATTTATGGGCCTGTAGCTCAGCTGGTTAGAGCGCACGCCTGATAAGCGTGAGGTCGGTGGTTCGAGTCCACTCAGGCCCATCATTCAAAAAAAGAATGAAAAAACTTGTTGACATAATCTTGATAGCGTGATATGATATAAAAGTTGTCGCTAAGAGATAACAACAAAGATTTTGCTCCTTGAAAACTGAACAAAACAACCAGTATGTCAAGAAGAAACATACCCTGTTTTTTCTATTAAAGAATTACAGAAGCTAGCAGCTTCTTTGCTAAGAATTACCTATGATTGATTGGTGTCAATCATAGACAAACTTTTTTGGAGAGTTTGATCTTGGCTCAGGACGAACGCTGGCGGCGTGCCTAATACATGCAAGTCGAGCGAGTGAAATTAACTGATCCCTTCGGGGTGACGTTAATGGATCTAGCGGCGGACGGGTGAGTAACACGTGGGCAACCTGCCTGTAAGACTGGGATAACTCGCGGAAACGTGAGCTAATACCGGATAACACTTCGAACCACATGGTTTGAAGATGAAAGGCGGCGCAAGCTGTCACTTACAGATGGGCCCGCGGCGCATTAGCTAGTTGGTGAGGTAACGGCTCACCAAGGCGACGATGCGTAGCCGACCTGAGAGGGTGATCGGCCACACTGGGACTGAGACACGGCCCAGACTCCTACGGGAGGCAGCAGTAGGGAATCTTCCGCAATGGACGAAAGTCTGACGGAGCAACGCCGCGTGAGTGATGAAGGTTTTCGGATTGTAAAACTCTGTTGTTAGGGAAGAACAAGTACAATAGTAACTGATTGTACCTTGACGGTACCTAACCAGAAAGCCCCGGCTAACTACGTGCCAGCAGCCGCGGTAATACGTAGGGGGCAAGCGTTGTCCGGAATTATTGGGCGTAAAGCGCGCGCAGGCGGTCCTTTAAGTCTGATGTGAAAGCCCACGGCTTAACCGTGGAGGGTCATTGGAAACTGGAGGACTTGAGTGCAGAAGAGGAGAGTGGAATTCCACGTGTAGCGGTGAAATGCGTAGAGATGTGGAGGAACACCAGTGGCGAAGGCGACTCTCTGGTCTGTAACTGACGCTGAGGCGCGAAAGCGTGGGGAGCGAACAGGATTAGATACCCTGGTAGTCCACGCCGTAAACGATGAGTGCTAGGTGTTAGGGGGTTTCCGCCCCTTAGTGCTGAAGTTAACGCATTAAGCACTCCGCCTGGGGAGTACGGCCGCAAGGCTGAAACTCAAAAGAATTGACGGGGGCCCGCACAAGCGGTGGAGCATGTGGTTTAATTCGAAGCAACGCGAAGAACCTTACCAGGTCTTGACATCCTCTGACCACCCTAGAGATAGGGCTTTCCCTTCGGGGACAGAGTGACAGGTGGTGCATGGTTGTCGTCAGCTCGTGTCGTGAGATGTTGGGTTAAGTCCCGCAACGAGCGCAACCCTTATTCTTAGTTGCCAGCATTTAGTTGGGCACTCTAAGGAGACTGCCGGTGACAAACCGGAGGAAGGTGGGGATGACGTCAAATCATCATGCCCCTTATGACCTGGGCTACACACGTGCTACAATGGATGGTACAAAGGGCAGCAAAACCGCGAGGTCGAGCAAATCCCATAAAACCATTCTCAGTTCGGATTGCAGGCTGCAACTCGCCTGCATGAAGCCGGAATCGCTAGTAATCGCGGATCAGCATGCCGCGGTGAATACGTTCCCGGGCCTTGTACACACCGCCCGTCACACCACGAGAGTTGGTAACACCCGAAGTCGGTGAGGTAACCTTTTGGAGCCAGCCGCCTAAGGTGGGACCAATGATTGGGGTGAAGTCGTAACAAGGTAGCCGTATCGGAAGGTGCGGCTGGATCACCTCCTTTCTAAGGAATAATTAAGGAAACCGACTAAGTTCGCCACGTCCTGTGGCAACGTCGGCATGACCTGCATCCTGCAGGCCTAAACATACTGTGTTGTTTGGTTCAGTTTTGAGGGAGTAAACCCTCAAAAAGCAAGGAACTTCTGTTAAAACCCGTCACGTCCTGTGACGAACACAGAAGCCACCACATCCTGTGGAAGTGTACCTTGAAAACTAAATAAGAGTAACAACGACATCAAACTTTAAAGCAAGGCTATTAATATAGTGAAACGCTTATTCATAATTAGTTAAGTGAATAAGGGCGCACGGTGGATGCCTTGGCACTAG